>JALWHA010000037.1 GCA_027038695.1 Acidobacteriota bacterium | reverse complement strand
GGCTATGACCCATACAAAACAGTGCACGCAATTGTCGGCCACACTTACTGCGTAAAAACACAGGAAGGAAACTATGTGAAAATTCAGGTGCTTGAAACAGGAGGCACGGGCTTTAACGCATACATAAAATTCAAATGGCAATTTTGCAATAAATAAAAATCAGGGGGCAAAAGCCCCCTTTTGATTTCAAGTTTCGGCTGGATTTTAATCTTCAATCGGCACAAGTTTTTTAGCAAGTTTTACCTTTCTTTTTAGCGAAATAGAGCCTTTGTTTCCAATTGAGGAAAAATCAAACCCCCTTTCAACAAACTCCCTGTGCAATGCAGCAAGGTAAGAAGCCCTTGCGCTTCCCCATCCGTCATTTCCCACCTCTCTGTTAAAAGCCTCAATCAATTCCTCATCACTCATCTTCTCAAACCTTGCCTTAAACTCGTTAAAATACTCATTCGGTTCAGAGAATTCCCCGTTTTTAAAATTTCTTTCTTCAGCCATCTTTCAGCCCTCCTTTCCTTAAAAAATAAAAAAACCCACGCTCCAACCTTGAAACGCGGGTTTCAATTTTCCAATTAAAAAACAAAACCCCCGCTTTAGCACCCTGTTTATCCTCTCGGAAAGGCCGGTGCAAGTTGGAGTTTAAATCCCCGCCCGTATCTGATAGGTTAATTGTAGCATAAGTGGTGAGGTTTTGTGTTTTCAGAGGATAGTAGTTTAAGAAATGTTGTTTGATTTTTATAAGTTATAAAGACAAATAATAAAGTAAAAAATTTTTTACATAGCGGATTGTGTATAGTATTACCTTATTGTTGTTATTATAAATTTAAACGTTTATGTTTTTATAGGAACATGTTGTTCTATTTGTATTGCTACTGGAGTATAAATATCAACATCTTGTTTTTGAGTTTCAATGGTTATGATTAAAGAATATCTTGTTTTTTTATTAACTTTATTTAAATAAAATCTTTCTTTCCACCAGCCAATGGTTGGGTGAACAGCAATCAGATTAGATGAAGCTAAATCAGCTGCTGTACCTTTCCAGATATCAGAGTGTATTGAACCTTTATCTCTATTTTTTTGTCCAATTACCCAATGGTCGGAAGGGCTTTTCGTATCCGGGCGTCCATTTTCTTCCTCTATTATTGCTTTGTTAATTCGCATGATGAATTCATCTTCACTTTCTGTTGGAGAATTGATTTTAAACCGTAATCCATAAGATGGATAACGATATCTGTCTTTCCATCCTATTTCTCCTGGTCCTGGTTCAATAAAATATGAGAGGGTTACTCTCATTTTAACTTTGGCTTCACCTAAATCTTGCAATACATCTGTAGGCCAAGGTAATCGATATAAGTGCATTTCATTGGTCTTTGGTTGTTGCCCATTTTCTTTAATGAATGGTTGAATCTCTGCTTCAGATATAAGTGTTAAACTATTTTTAGCACAATATAATGCTTTATCTATATTTGGTACACCATATCCTGCTATTCTTAACAGTTTCAGTATTTCTCTTTTTGAACTTGGCTTTTGAACAAATTGTCTGAATAACTCTTCTGGCCAATCGGCAGAATGTATCATCAAACCCCGAATGGTTTCTGGCCAGTAGTTTGGATACATTGCAAGAATGCGTGCAGCAAAATGTACAGCTTGAGCTGTTGCTGCACTTGTCATGGTAAATGGTTCAAAAAGTCTTTCAATTGGTCTGTAATAAGTTGAAATTAATGAAAAATCATCACATTTCGTCCAGAAACTGGAATCGTTAATAGCAACATTTCCTCCTTCAAAAACCACCTCCGGTTTTATAGGCCACTTGTTTTCCCAGGTTAAAGAAGTTGTTGAAAAGGGAGATAGTTGGTTTTTTTGTGCCAATGGTTGAAAACCATTTAAATTGGGGTCTGTTAAATCTATAAATTTTGTATATGCACCAACAGTCAAAGCATTCCAGGATTGTCCAGGGTCATGAATGGAATCAGTTATCTGATTATCAGGGTAATTCGTAATTTGATTAAAATCCGTAATGTTTCCTGCAGCAAGTATTACTAAGCGTTTTTCATTATCAAAAGCACCTGATGTAATATTATCAATTGCTCCTGACCATGATGTAGGCCGTCCTCTATCGCGAGTGTCGTAAGCAGTTATTGCTGAACAAATAATTCTTTTTTTCTCAGGAGAGTTAATTTCAGCAATACTTACGGCTTGTGAGGTAATCTCTCCCCATAATTCAGGATCATTTTCTCCTTCCGGAGGTAATATCTTTACAGACTCTAAGTTATGATACAAAGTAATGTTATCAGATCTTTCAAAAAGTTCTTGCAAATTATTGTAGGCGGCTACACCAGCCATTAAAGTCCCATGACCAGTATCATCATGCGTTCCCCATTCTTCTTTTACGGATAGACAATCGGAATCTGCTAAGATTGGTGATAATAAAGGATGACCATTATTTATTCCTGTATCCAGAATACAAATAGTGACTTGTGATTCTTTATCTATAGACAATCTGTTTAATAAATCATCTACCCATTCTTGCTGTTCGAAAGGCTTTATATTTAAAAAGAATTCGGCGGTGTCTTTTGCTTTTCTATACTCTGCAATATCATCAGAAAATCTTGAAAGATTTTGTAGTTGTTCGCGATTTACTTTTACAAGTTTTACAATTCTCTCTGGAAATTTTATATAACCTGATTTTGTATTTATATTCTGTTTTGATAAAAGGGTTTCAAAATTTTCAATAACATTTTCCTTATTTTCTTTATCATTTCTCAACCAAACTTCGCACCATTCAGGTTCCTCATCTGGTATTAAACTTTTATCATCGGTCCAAAATGATTCTATTAATAAAGCTGTCCTAAGTTCTTCTATTGAGTTAATAAGTTTAGCATTTTTAGGTTTCCCATTTTTTGTTTCCTCTGTCAAGTATTGTTTTACTTTTCTAAAAAAGAAGTCTCTTTTAGTTCTTGGTATAAACACTGTTACTAATGTTATTTCTGTATTTTCTTTATTTTTTTCTGTTCGTACATTGCATAGTCTTATTCCCTGTTTTAAATCTTCAAGGCTTTTAATCATTAATTCAAATCCGGGAGAACTTAAAAATTCCACATAAATACCAGTTCTTCCCGGATAGGCAACTAAATATTCATTTTTTGATTCATTCCAGGCTTGTTGTAATTGTTGTAATATTTTATTTCCGTGTAGTTTCCTATTTCTTGCTGGAATTTTGGGTTTACTACCACCTGAATTCATAGAAGTAAAATTAAATTTTTTATTTGGTCCAGATAATTTTATATGTTTAAAAGGTTTTGCTTCCATTATTTATTTGTTCCTCTATAAGCATTTATTCTTTGTTCTAACATTTCAACTATTATATTTGTAGTGGTTTTCTTTGCGTTTTGCAGTATAGATTTTTTGATAGCATCAGTACATGCTAAAACTATTTCAGCGTGACTAAGAGATTTACTTTTGGAAAGGATGGATTCCCATTCTATTTTTGATGGTTTGAATGAGCTTAGGGTATTAAGTATAAGTTTCTTTATTTCTTCTTCACTTGGATAATTGTAATATAAAATATCATCAAATCTTCTAAATAATGCTTTATCAAGTAGATTGGGATTATTGGTAGCGGCAATTATTAAACTATCAGAGGAATCAAGTTCAATAAATTGTAAAAATGAGTTAAGCACTCTACGCATTTCTCCAACATCATTATCTAAGGATCGTTCTCCACCAATAGCATCAAACTCATCAAAAAGATAAACTCCGTGTTCCTTTGCTATCAAATCAAATATTTGCCGTAATTTAGCACTTGTTTCTCCCATAAATTTTGTAACTAATTTATCTACTTGAATAATATATAATGGTAAATGTAATTCATAGGCCAAAACTTTTGCTGTCATTGTTTTTCCTGTACCTGGCGGACCTATTAATAGGATTTTTCTGCGATGACTCAGACCAAAAGATTTTAGTTTGGCTTGTTGCCTGTATTCTTGAATTACTAAGTTGATTCGTTCTTTTAATTTTGAATTTATTACAAGAGATATTTTTGATACTTCTGGTTTTTCCGATAATACAAGTCCTTTTAAATCCTGGGGAAATTTTATTATTTTAGGCTTAGCTTTTTTACGTTCTAATTCAATCAATTTACGTATAGAATGAGCTAATGCAGTATGTCCTTTTTTTGCTTCATAAGCAGCCAATTGTAAAGCTATAGTATAAAATCTTTCCGGTTCATTGCTGAAATGAGATTTAATTAAAGATTTTATTTGTTCTGCTGTTGCCATTTTTCTTCCTTATAATTTTTTATCTATTCTAATTATATTTTATTCTTTATTTAATAGATGTTCAAGAAAACTCCCTATTTTTTTATTTTGTGTAATTTGTTTGTTGTCAAAGCATAGATGGAAACGGATAGATAAATGTTGCTTTTGCAAAAGAAAAGAGGAATTGTCCCCCCTTCATTACAAAAACTTCCTCTGTGTGGTAAGATGGAAATAAGTTTAAAAGTAAGGGGTTTGGGATGCTGGAGAGGGTGTTTAAGTTAAAGGAAAACAACACTGATGTGAAGACTGAGGTTATTGCGGGGATTACCACTTTTATGACAATGTCTTACATTATTTTTGTTAATCCCGCTATTTTGTCTAAAACAGGCATGGATTTTAACGCTGTAATGATGGCAACGGTGCTTGCTTCAGGCTTTACCACAATTTTAATGGGCTTGCTTGTGAATTATCCCTTTGCGTTAGCGCCGGGTATGGGGTTAAACGCCTATTTTACTTTTACCGTTGTCAAGCAATTAGGCTATCCATGGCAGACCGCTCTGGGGGCTGTTTTTATTTCAGGTTTTATCTTTTTATTGCTGACATTCGGCGGCATAAGGCAGTTGATTGTGAAAGCCATTCCCGACGGGATGAAGGTTGCAACCGCAGGGGGCATAGGTTTGTTTATCGCTTTAATAGGCTTAAAGGAAGTCGGCATAATTGTAGGCAACAAGGAAACCCTTGTAGCGTTGGGGGATATTACCACCCCTGAAGCGGTGTTAACTATTTTAGGCTTAATATTTATTTGCGCATTGTATGTTAGAAAAGTGAGGGGCGCAATTTTGATAGGCATGTTGACTTTGTGGGTAATCGGGCTGATTTTCGGCTTAACAAAGTTTAACGGGATTTTCAGCATGCCCCCGAGCATATCCCCCGTTTTTATGAAACTTGATTTAAAAGGTGCGCTTAACATAGGCTTTTTTGCGATAATTTTTTCCTTTCTCTTTGTTGATTTGTTTGATACGACAGGCTCCCTTGTCGGGGTTGCCAAAGAGGCGGGGTTTATAAAGGAAAACGGGGAATTTCCGAGGGTTGACAAAGCCCTGACTGTTGACGCAATAGGCACATGTGTAGGCGCAGTTTTAGGCACTTCAACTGTTACTACCTACATTGAAA
>JALWHA010000036.1 GCA_027038695.1 Acidobacteriota bacterium | reverse complement strand
GAAAAATACCTCAACAAAGTGAAAGAGATTTACCTGATTGGGGTGACTTTTGATAAGAATGCGAGAAATATTGCGGAATATAAGTATGAAAAAGTGCAAAGGATAAAGAAGTAAGGGATAAACCAAAAAGTGAAAGGCAAACAAACAGACACCCTTATCCCCCACTTCTTATCCAGGCTATCTAATGCAAACAAAGCCAGAAACTTGCAATCTAAAACTTCAGGAAATAGGATTGTTTTTGGCAAATAGTTTTAGCCTCTTTTCAAGGACAGGCATCTCCTCCATTTGAATAAGCGATGTGCATGCCCTTATCCCCTCTTTTCTGTCGCTTCCCGCAATTATTAGAGAAATAGCGCTAATCCCGTGTATTAGCAGTTCTTCAAGTAGTTGGTCAGCATCCATTCCGGGGTATGAGAGTGTAAAATAAAAACCGTCTGCTATAGGCCTATCCAGATCTTTATCGTAAACAATTTTAAACCCGTATTTTGTAAACAATTGTTTCATAATCTTTGCTTTTTCCCCGTACGGCTTAACATAGTCAACAAAGTTTATCTTTCCGTCATTAGCCGCTTTAAGCATTGCCGCAAGCGCATATTGAGCCGAATGGGAAGTGCCTGAAGAAAGGGAATAAACCGCTCCGAATATTAAAGCATCCCCCAGCCTGTCGGAAGTGTAATACCTTAAAAGCCCTTTCTCTCTTTTTCCCCATACTTTGTCGGAAACGACTATCATTGCAATCCTTTCCCCTGCATATGAGAAAAATTTTGAGGAAGAGATAAGAAGAACATAATTGTCTGTGTACTTTGCGACGGTAGGCTGATAAGGAGGCTCTCCCGGCTTTGAATAGTCTCTCCTGAAATCCATCCCGAAATATGCAAGGTCTTCAATAACTATTACATCGTACTCGTTTGCAAGCCTGCCTATAATCTGCAACTCCTCATCGGTAAAGGTAATCCAAGTAGGGTTGTTCGGATTTGAGTAAAGGATTGACGACACCTTTCCGGTATCAAGGAACTCCCTCAATTTTGCCTCTAATTTTTGTCCTCTATAATTGTAAACGTCAAAACTCATATAATCGTGCCCCAGAACCCTGCACTGCTGTTTTTGGACAGGAAACCCCGGATCAATAAACAGGGTGCCTTCCCTCTCAGGCCACATTCTATTTATAGTCATAAAGCAGACAAAAGCCCCCATCATTGAGCCGACAGTAGGCACGCAGTGCTCTGCGTTAACATCTATGTTAAGAAAAAGTTTTACAAACCTTGAAATCTCTTTCTTTAATTCAGGAACCCCCTGAATGTCAGGGTAAATTGCCGAAACTCCTTTTTTCAAAGCCTCAATTTGAGCGTCCACCCCCTCTTTAAACGGCGGCAGTCCCGGAATCCCCATTTCCATTCTTATAAATTTTTCCCCGGTATCCTTCTCAAGTATGTCCGCTAACTTTTTTATCTCCCTTATAGACGCGGTTGCAAGACTATTTATAGAACTCTCATTGAGTCTTTTTTTAAAAAGTTCTTTATCTATCGGTATAGCCAAAATCTCCTCCCTTTACTTTTTTAAAAAACACAATTATCTTTTAGCACAAAATTACCATTTACAAAAGGAAAGTTTACAAAATATCGCCAAATCTAAGCCAAGCAAACTTAAAAAAACAAAAAACCGATTAAACAACAAACAATTAAGAGAAAAATCTAATTTTTAATCAATAATTAACAGTTGAGTAAAAGACGCGTTACACTATTTGCGCAAGTGAAAATAAAAAAATCTTATAATACCCATATCAAATC
>JALWHA010000035.1 GCA_027038695.1 Acidobacteriota bacterium | reverse complement strand
CTAAAGAATAAGGTTTGCCGATCTGTTCATAAGCAATAGCCACTACAACGTTTGCAGGTTCATAGGTGGGTTTTTTATGGCAGGAAATTGAAAATGCAAAGAATAAAATACTAAAAAAGACAACCGTTTTTTTCATACAATTATTTTAGCAGTTTTTAGAGAAAAGTGTATTTATTGATAATATTTTTATTTTTTATGCTTTAATGTGTTTTCAAGGGTAATCCATGGTAACAGTGCGCATTTAATTCTCACAGGCAGTTTTCTTACCCCGCTTAACGCCTTCAGTTCAAATACATCCTCAAACTCCTCTTCGGGGAGTTCCCCTTTCAGGTATTTTTTTACCCTTTCAATGAAGGCTCCCGCCTCTTCCACAGTCATTCCCTTGATCTTTTCAGACATTATGGAACCTGACGCGGTACATATTGCGCAACCTTTGGTGCAAACCGATAGGTCTTCAAGTTTATCATTCTCAATTTTTGCCACTACCTCAACCCTGTCCCCGCAACTTGCGTTATGCCCCCTTTCGGAAATACCGTCTATCTCTTTGCAGTTTCTCGGGTTCTTATAATGTTCCAAAATCACTTCCTGATAAATAGGGTCTATATTCATAGTTTGAAAACCTCCTTGCATCTTTTAACAGCCTTAATAAGTTTTTCAACATCGTCAAGGTCATTGTAGAGGTAAAAGGTCGCCCTTGCGAAAGAGTCCTGACCCAGATAGGTTATTAACGGCTCTGCACAGTGCATTCCCGCCCTGATACACACCTTTTCTTCTGCCAGAATTGTGGCAATGTCATGAGGGTGAATGCCGTCAATTGTAAAAGAAACAATTCCGTTTTTTATATTTTCAGGAGCAAACACGCGGACCCCTTCAATTTCTTTCAGCCTTTTTATAGCCTCTCTTGCGAGCATTGTTTCATGCTGTTCAATCTTATCTAACCCGACTGATTCAAGGTACTCTATTGCTTTGAGCAAAGAAATTACGGCACCGATAGGTGGAGTTCCCGCCTCAAATTTGTTAGGCAGGGGAGCAAACTCTGTTTTTTCTATAGAAACCGATTCAATCATATCCCCGCCTGTTAAAAAAGGCTGCATTTTATCTAAAACTTCCCTTTTCCCGTACAGCACTCCCACTCCGTCAAAGGAGCATAGTTTATGCCCTGAAAAAACGACAAAATCCGGGTTAATGCCCAACTCTTTAAAATTGATTTTATGGTGAGGCATATATTGAGCCCCGTCAAGCAAAACCCTTATCCCTTTCTCATTTGCAATTTTGCAAATTTCTACAAAGGGGGAGATTGTTCCTAAAACATTTGAGCACATTGAAAGCGCTATAAGTTTTGTTTTATCTGTGATCAATTTTGTTATATTTTCAATCGGAAGAGTCAATGTTTCTTTATTAACATATGCGATTTTTAGTTTCAGTTTTTTCCTTTGAGCAAGCATCTGCCACGGTACAAGGTTTGCGTGGTGCTCCATTATTGAAACTATTATCTCGTCCCCTTCGGTTAATGTTTCTCCGAAAGAATAGGCAACAAGGTTGATAGATTCGGTGGTGTTCTTTGTAAAGATCACCGAATCAACATCTTCCACCCCCAAAAATTCTGCGGTTTTCTCCCTCGCCCTGTCGTAGAGAACTGTTGTTTCCCAGCTCTGCTTGTAAACCCCTCTGTGGATATTTGCGTATGTTGTTCTGTAAAAATCCGCAACAAAGTCAATAACGTAAGACGGTTTTTGAGCGGAAGCGCCGCTGTCTAAAAAACAGAGCCCGGGATTTTCCTTAAAAATCGGGAAGTCTTTTTTCAAATCAAGCATATCACATTAACTCCTTAATCTTTCTATGACAGAAGTCAAGGAAGTACTTCTTGATTTTATTGTCCATGTTTTTGTAAAAATAGTCAATATAGCCGTTTAAAATCATAGCCTTTGCCTCATTTTCCTCAATTCCCCTTGATTTCAGGTAAAACAGTTGCGAATCTTCAAACGAGTGCATTGAGGTCCCATGAGAACACTCTACATCGGGATTCAAGATCTCCAATTGCGGGTAAGATACGCTGTAACTTTCTTCAGACAAAATTATATTCCTTGCGCTTTGAAAAGCCTTTGAATTTTTCGCATTCTCATCAATAAAAAGCAAGCCGTTTAAAATTGACTTTGCCTTATCCTGAACTATGGATAGGTTGTTTATCTCAGATTTTGAGTTTTCCCCGTAATGGAAAGCCTTGAATAGTGTATCGGTAAAACTTGAGTTGTTTAGAATATTTGTTTGATACCGGTTAAACTGAGCCCCCTGCTCAAGGTTTGCCATTGTTTCAATCCTTGATGTAGCGTCCGATATCTGCAAAAGAAATACGCTTGACTTTGCGTTTTCCAGAAGCTTGTGGTTTGTCCTGAAAAACAATAGGGAGTTTTCCTCTCCGTCTAAAACAATGTTAAGCCTTAATTCGGCGTTTTCCATTACAAGAAAGTTAAACAACAGGTTTAAAAAGGAGTTTTCAAGCGTTTTGAAAAATATGGTCAAAACTGTTTTGCAGCCCGGTTCAACTGTGAAGTCTATCTGCCTAGAAAGGGTTTTCCCGCTTTCAAGAATAAAATACTCGTTTATGGATTTTTCCTTTTCTTCAAAACGGACTTTTTCAAACCTTCCCTTTTCTATAATCAGGTTTTTGAAAAAATCCTTCTGATAATCAATCTCGTTAAAGAATCGGGAATACTTTTTATGCTCTATCTTTTCCGCAAGTTTTTTGAAAAAAACCGTATCGTTGTCAAACTCGTTAAACGACAGAATCTCCTTTACCCTTTCTTCTTTAAGGTTAAAGTATCTCCAGTCTTCGCTTTTTTTGTTCGGATAATTCTTTATTTCAACACTCATCTCTCCTCCTAACCTATTGAGCCTTCCATCTCTAACGAAACAAGCCTGTTAAACTCAACAGCGTACTCCATAGGCAACTCCTTTGTAAAAGGCTCAAAGAAGCCGTTGATTATCATTGTTGATGCCTCGTCCTCGCTTAACCCTTTAGACATAAGGTAAAACAGTTGGTCTTCCTGAATCTTGGAAACAGTTGCCTCGTGGGTTAACTTTGTGGTAGGCTCATAAACCTCCATTCTCGGGTAGGTGTCACTTCTTGCCTTCTCCCCGAAAAGCAATGCGTCGCACTTTACATCGCTTTTGCAGTTTTTCATCCCTTTGTTTACCTTTACCCAGCCTCTATACGAAGCCCTACCGCTTCCCTTTGAAATGGATTTTGAAACAATCCTTGAGGTTGTATTAGACGCAAGGTGAAAAATCTTGGCCCCGCTGTCCTGATGCTGTCCTTTTCCCGCAAAAGCAACGGACAAAATCTCGGCATGAGCCCTTTCACCTTTTAAGAATATTGCGGGGTATTTCATTGTAAATTTAGCCCCTATATTCCCGTCAACCCATTCAACGGTAGCGTTTTCATAGGCAACCGCCCTTTTTGTAACAAGGTTGTAAACATTGTTTGACCAATTCTGAATTGTTGAATAACGAATCCTTGCACCCTTCAAAGCAATCACCTCAACAACCGCAGCATGAAGTGAGTCTGAGGAATAAACAGGTGCCGAACACCCTTCAATATAATGGACATCGGAATCTTCGTCCGCAATGATTAGAGTCCTTTCAAACTGCCCCATATTCTGCGCATTTATCCTGAAGTATGCCTGCAGCGGGGTATCAACCTTAACCCCTTTAGGCACATAGATAAAACTTCCCCCCGACCAGACGGCGGAATTCAGTGCCGCAAACTTATTGTCCCGAATGGGGATCACCGTCCCGAAGTACTTTTTCACAAGCTCAGGGTACTCTTTCAAAGCCGAATCCATATCAAGGAAAACTATCCCTAACTTCTCAAACTCTTTTTTGATTGAATGATACACAACCTCGGATTCGTACTGAGCGGTAACCCCGGCAAGGAATTTCCTCTCAACCTCGGGAATACCCAATTTGTCAAATGTATCCTTTATCTCTTCGGGGACATCGTCCCATGACTTTTCATGGTCTCTTTCAGGCTTAATATAGTAATGGATATTGCTGAAATCAACTGTGGCAAGCAATTCGGTATTCCCCCACCACGGCATAGGCATATCCTGAAAAGCCCTGTACGCTTTAAGCCTGAAGTCAAGCATCCATTCAGGTTCTTTCTTAAACTCCGAAATCGCCCTTACAATCTCTTCGGTCAACCCCTTACCTGATTTGAACTTGTATTTTTCTTCTGTTTTAAAACCGTACTTATACTCTTCGCTTATGGATTTCAGTTCGTTATTTTTATCTTTTTCATTCATAATATCCCCCTTCAGGCGTTAGCCAGAACAGCGTCGTAGCCGTTTTTCTCAATCTTTTCGGCTAAAGTGATATCTCCCTCCATTGCGATCTTTCCTTCGTTTAAAAGAAAAACCTTGTCAACCTCAAGAAAATTAAGAAGTTTTTGATAGTGAGTAATAAGCAAAACAGTGGTGCCGTTTTCTTTAGCCTTCTTAATACCCTCGCCTACAATCTTCAAAGCGTCAACGTCAAGCCCTGAATCAGGCTCATCTAAAATAGCCAGTTTGGGATTGAACAAAAGCAGCTGCAAGGTTTCCAATTTTTTCTTTTCACCTCCAGAAAAGCCTTCGTTTAAATATCTGTAAAGAAAAGATTTGTCTATGCCTAAAAACTTCATCCATTCGGACAATGACTTCTGAAACTCTGTATAATCTATCTTTCCCTTTAAAGCCTTGTATGCCTGCTGCAAAAACTTAACTACGGTTACCCCCGGCACTTCAATAGGATGCTGAAACCCTAAAAACACTCCCTGTCCCGCCCTTTTATGGACAGGCAAGCTTAGTATTTCAACCCCGTCAAGATAGGCCTCTCCTTCAACTTTGTATTGAGGGTGTCCCATTATGGCGTATGCTAAAGTTGACTTGCCTATGCCGTTTTTTCCCATAATGGTTGAGATAGTCCCCTTATCAAGCGAAAGGTTAAGGCCTGAAATAACCCTTTTATCAGCAATGGTAACATTAAGATTCTTGATAACAAAAAACTTGTTCATGCTCTCTCCTTATAATAATTATTTTTTATATTTAAAACCTTGGTCATAATATCCTTTTCACTTCTTGCCATTTCGTCTAAAGTTATGCTTGAAGCAAGGTGTTTAAAGTATTGATACGCTTCGTAGAATATAGGCCTTATGGCACAGTCTATTGAATGGGAACAATCTTCTCCTTCTTTGATGTTCGGACAAAGTTCCACCTCTTTTTTATTAGGTGTCAATGCGGCTAAAACATCGTAAAGGGTAATATCTCTTTTGTCCTCAGCCAGGTAATATCCGCCTGTTTTCCCTCTAATTGTTGAAACAATACCAGCTTTCCTAAGCATAAACAGTATTTTTCCCACATAACCGGTCTTTAACCCTTCAATCTTTGATATTTCAGAGGCGGTAAGAGTGTCTTTGCCGCTTTTGATAATTGTCAATAATATTTTTAATCCGTGTGTTTGTAAT
>JALWHA010000034.1 GCA_027038695.1 Acidobacteriota bacterium | reverse complement strand
TTTTTATTCCAATTTCCCTGTTTTAAGGTATTCGTCTATTGCCTTTGCGGCTCTCTTTCCCTGACCCATTGCAAGAATAACGGTTGCGCCTCCCGTAACGATGTCTCCGCCTGCAAAAACTCCTTTTTTGCTTGTTCTTCCCTCTTCGTCTATTTTAATTATCCCCCACCTTTTAACCTCAATATCCGGCTGAGTTTCTTGAATAAGAGGGTTAGGCCCCTGTCCAATTGCAATAATAACCGTATCAACGGAAAATTCAAATTCGCTTCTTTCAATAGGAATAGGCCTTCTTCTTCCGCTTTCGTCAGGTTCCCCCAATTCCATTTTTATACACTTCAACGCTTTAACCCAACCGTTTTTGTCTCCTATTATCTCAACCGGATTAGTCAGGAGTTTAAATTGTACCCCCTCTTCTTTTGCGTGGTGTATTTCCTCTTCCCTTGCGGGGAGTTCCGTTTCGCTTCTTCTATAAACAATAAAGGCTTCTTCGGCACCTAACCTTAACGCCGTTCTAACTGCGTCCATTGCGGTATTTCCTCCCCCGATTACTGCAACCCTTTTTCCTATTTTAACGGGGGTGTCCGCTTCAGGAAACAGGTATGCCTTCATAAGGTTTACCCTTGTCAGAAATTCATTTGCCGAGTAAACTCCGTTGAGGTTTTCACCCTCAATCCCCATAAAATAGGGAAGCCCGGCACCCGTTCCGATAAATACCGCGTCAAAGCCCTCTTCCTCCAACAATTCGTCTATTGTGTAAAGTTTACCTATAATTGCCGATGTTTTTATCTTAACTCCCATTTTCTTTAAATTTTCAACCTCTATGTCAACTATCTTTTTAGGCAATCTGAATTCAGGAATTCCGTAAACAAGCACCCCCCCCGCCTTATGCAACGCCTCAAAGATAGTAACCTTATGCCCCTTTTTCGCTAATTCCCCTGCACAGGTTAATCCTGAGGGGCCTGATCCTATTGTTGCAACCTTCTTGCCTGTAGATTGCCCTATTACGAAGTCCTCTTTTTTGCCGCTTTGCATAAACCAATCGGCAGCAAACCTTTCAAGCCTTCCTATGGCTACGGGTTTAAACCTCTTACCCATAATGCAAAGTTGTTCACACTGGTCTTCCTGCGGACATACCCTTCCGCATATTGCCGGAAGAGAGTTATATTTTTTTAATGTGTAGTATGCTTCTTCAAACCTTCCTTCCCCGATGTGTCTAATGAAGCCGGGAATGTCAATACCGACGGGACAACCTTCTACGCATAAAGGGTTTTTACACTGAAGGCACCTATAGGCTTCTTCTATTGCCAGTTCTGCCGTGTATCCCAAAGCGACCTCTTTAAAGTTCTTTCTTCTAACTTCAGGTTTCTGCTCGGGGATAGGGGTTCTCGGTTTTTTCGGCTGAGGGATCCATTTTTTATCAGGCATGACAACCTCCGCACGGTTCTTTCTTTTTCAATTCTTCAAGAAACTTTTTTAAAGCAACATCTTCCATGTCTTTGTACATTGCCTGTCTTTTCATTAACTCCTCAAAATTTACCTGATGCCCGTCAAATTCAGGGCCGTCAACGCATACGAATTTTGTTACTCCTCCTACCGAAACCCTGCATGCCCCGCACATTCCCGTGCCGTCAACCATAATGGAGTTTAAACTTACCATAGTAGGAATATTGTATTTGCGCGTTAAAAGGGAAACAAATTTCATCATTACTGCAGGACCGATAGCAAGCACAAGGTCAATCTTTTCTCCCGAATCAATTAAAAATTGAAGCTCGTCTGTAACAAGCCCGTGCCTCCCTTTGCTTCCGTCGTCTGTTGTCAGGTAAAATTCATCACTAATGCTTTTCATTTCTTTTTCAAGAATAAATAACCCCTTATTTCTTGCCCCTAAAATAGTAATTATATAGTTTCCAGCCTCTTTCATCTTTTTGGTAATGGGATATAAAGGTGCGGTACCGACCCCTCCTCCTATACAAACAACCGTTCCATAATTTTCTATATGGGTAGGTTTTCCTAAAGGCCCTACGACATCGTAGATGTATTTTCCCTGCTTTCTCAAACCCATTTCAATGGTGGATTTTCCGATCTCCTGAAAAATAAGGGTAATCTCTCCTTTTTCAGGATCTTTATCGGCAATTGTAAGGGGGACCCTCTCACCTTTTTCCGTATTTATCACCATTACAAATTGCCCCGCCCTGTGCTTTTTGGCAAGAAGGGGGGCATGGAGCACCATTTTTTTTATTTTAGGTGCGATTTCTGTAATTTCTTTGATTAGATACATATGCCACCTCTCTTAAATTTCTATTATGCCAATTTTAAGTTATCAAATTTTTACTTAAAACGGAAGAGAAAAAAGAAAAATATCACATTCAATAGGCAAAAAACCTTTTTGAAACCATAAAAAACATTGTTTTTCTCTTATCTATTTTACCCAATAAGGGCAGGTATTATTTCCTTTTGATGTAAGCTTGACAATGTTACTGCCGTTTATGTTCATTGAGTAAATCTGGTATTTACCCGTTTGATTTGATTGAAATGCGATCCTTCTTGAATCGGGGGAAAAGATAGGATTTTCACAAGAGCCCATTCCATGGGTAAGTTGAATATTCTGCCCAGTTGAAAAAGAGAATAGAAAAATCTGGAATTTTCCATTCCTCATTGAAGAATAGGCAATGTATTTACCATTGGGAGACCAGCAGGGCTGGTCATTATATGTGCCTATTGTCCCTATTCTTGTTATGTTTAATCCGTCCACACTCATTGTATAGATCTGAGGAGAGCCGTACCTGTCCGATGTAAAGACTATGGCTTTGCCGTTAGGAGAGAATTTAGGGGAGGTGTCTATAGCAGGGTTTTTTGTTAACCTTTCGGTTTCTCCCGAATCAATGTGGTAAAGGTATATGTCGGTATTTCCGTTTTTAGATGCAGAAAAAACCATTAATTTCCCGTCGGAAGAAAAATCGGGAGTAGACCCTATTCCGTCGGCATGGTAGATCCTCTTTAGTTTCCCTCCTATAAAGTAGAGAAAAAGGTCCGGGTTGTGGTCTCTGTATGAGGTAAACGCAATGACGCTTCTATCCGGCGAAACTGCGGGGAACAGGGTTGTTGTTCTCAACTTTGTTAGCTGCCTGATATTTTCCCCGTTGTAGTCCATAATGAATACCTCTCTGTGCCCCGTTCTGTCCGAAACAAAGGCTATTTTGGTATTAGCGATTCCTTTTGTTCCGGTGAAAGCGAAAACAATGTCGTCGGCAAATGTATGAATTAAATCTTTTCCGGAATCAATTTCTCCCTTGTATTCCCTTTTGAAAATCATTTTGCAGGATTTCAGGTCTGTTACCTTTCCCTTTAAAACAAGCATATTATTTTCAACGGTTAATTGAACCTCTACCAAAATTTTAGCCTCTATTGTTAAAAACTTTTGACACCTGTTTTCCTTTTCGTTTGTAACAAGGTCTATAGCATAATCCTTGATCGGGGAAAAAATACCTGATAACTTTAAGTCTTTTATTAATATTTTTCTCATTTCTTCTTTTTTTTGATAATCCCCTTTAAATCTATCAACCGCAATATTTACAAGGCTATAGCCTTTTGTGCTCAGGTTGATTTCAAACTCCTGCTGAGAGTAACCGGGTAAAAATGTTAGTATTAACAGCAATATAATTATTTTTTTCATAAACTACTCCTCATAGTTAAACCATATATGAATACCGACATACTGCTCCCTGAACCCTTCAGGCAAGGGTGGAAGGGGATTGGACTTCAAGACAGCCTCAAGAGCAAGCCTGTCTAAACCGGGGTTTCCGCTTGAGACTTCAACCTCTGCGTCCCTTATCTCCCCGTTTTTCATTATCTTAAAATAGATTTTAACCTTGCCGCTTCCGGTATAGGTCCTTATCCAATTGTTTCCTATTTTATCCCTGACTATAGCAAGGTAATAGGCATAGTCAAAACTTGTGGTATCAAGGTCCATAATTGAAGAAGAGGAATCGGAAAACCCCTTTTTCAGTCCTCCCTTTGACGGTGTGTTTGACAAAGAACGGCCTGAGTTAGGTATTTGCTTTTCTGTAATTTGTTTTGAATGTCGTACAGTTTTTTTGCTCTTATTCTTTGTGCTTATGCCTACCGCTTTTTTCTTTTTTTTCACTTTCGGTTGTGTTTTCTTTTTTCTATAAACCTTTTTCATAACCTTGTTAACCTTTTCAGCCTGCTTTAATCGGGTTGTTGCCGTTGTTTTCACGCCTCTGTTTAACGCAGGCAAGGTGGCTATAGAAACCCTGTACACTTTAGGTTTTTGCATGGTCTTATACCTTGAATAACTTGCGCTAAAAAATATTAAAACTAAAACAAAGGCATGTACAAGAAAAGAGAATATTGAATATACCCTCGGATTTTTCTCAATGTGTTTTCTTTTTTCAATGAGTATGTTAATTGCCAGTTTTGCCATTTTTTTCTTCAACCGGGTTTACCACGAGAGATACGTTTGCAATCCCGTTTTTTTTAAGAATTCCTATAATCTTTATTACCTTTCCGTAAGGTACGGATTCGTCAGCCTGTAAAAATACTTCATCTTTAAGTTTTGCTATTTTTTTAATCTTTTCTTCAAAAATCCCGGGATGTATCTGCTTGTCATCTATAAAGATCTCGCCTTTTTTTGTTAGGGTTACAATAAGTTTATTCCCCTCAATAGGCTTTCCGGCGGTTGTTTTGGGAAGGTTTATGTCAATTCCGCTTTTCATCATAGGTGCGGCAACCATAAATATGATCAACAAAACAAGCACCACATCGACAAGCGGGGTAACGTTTATCTCGGCAAGTTGTCTTCCCCTGTTATTGTCCGGTGTTGCTCCCATTATGAAAAGTTCCTTTCTACTATGCCTAAAAATTCAAGGGTAAAGTCTTCAATCTCCGCCGAAACATCTTTTATTCTGTTAACAAAATGGTTGTATCCCCATAGTGCGGGGATTGCGACTATCAAGCCTGCTGCGGTTGTGATTAACGCTTCTGCGATTCCGGGTGCCACGGCAACTAAAGAGGCACTCTGATGTACCCCTATTGCTTCAAAGGCATCTATAATCCCCCAGACCGTTCCGAACAAACCGACAAAAGGGGCTGCCGCTGCGGTTGTGGCAAGAAAGTTCAGGGATTTTTCAAACCTGCCTACCTCAACTATCTTGGCCCTGTCAAGTACTCTCGCAATAGAGTCAAGGCTTTTGATTTTAGGCTTTCCAGCCGCCGCAGATTGGTTTTTCAACTGAAAAGAGAGTTCGGAAAAACCCGCAATAAACAAACCTGCTTGAGGGCTGTAGATAAAGGGTTTGCAAGCCTCCCTGATTTCGTTAAATTTGTTTGAAGTCCTGAATATCTTTAAAAAATCTTTTGACTGCTTCTGTGCTTTTTTAAATTGGATCATCTTTTGAAAAATCACCTTCCACGAACCGACCGAGAGTATCAAAAGAACAAGAATTACAAGCCTTGAAACAATACCCGAATGCTTTGCTATTGTTATTATGTCTAACATTTCATTCC
>JALWHA010000033.1 GCA_027038695.1 Acidobacteriota bacterium | reverse complement strand
ATTTTACACAACAAGGCATTATGACATATTCACCCTTGACAAAAACAACCCGCACTTTTTCAGAAACATAACCGAAACATACAAATCGGGAATTATTCATTCCTTTGAAAACAGGTTCGGTTTTTTCAACCTTAACCTTGAATTTAATTCAATGGACAGCAGGGTAATGGGAGACAGAACCCTTACAACCCTTGTTTTCAGGTATTCAAAGGTTTTTCGCCTTTTCGGTTTAAATTTTAGAGGCGGAGCAAACTATTACTCTGCAACAAACAGGGGGAAATACCTTCTGCCTTTTTTTTCTGTTGTAAAAAGGATAAAAAACTTTAACCTCTCCTTTGACTTTTCAGAAAGCGTGCGTGTCCCTGATTTTACCGAACTTTATTACAATTCCCCCGTAAACATCGGCAATGGGAATTTGAGGGAAGAAAAGAGCGTAAATTATCAGTTTATTGTTGAATATAAAAGTTTAAAAGCGACATTCTTTTACAGAAACGAAAAAAACATAATAGACTGGGTTAGAGAGGGGGATAAGTGGCAGGCTGAAAACATAGGGGATAAAGATGTTTACGGCTTTGAACTTTTATATACATTCAAAAAATTCACTTTCGGTTATCAGCACCTTCACAGGGAGAGAATAGATTACGAAACAAAGTACTCATACTATTACCCTAAAAACAAATTCACCATTGTTTACAACGGAAAAGACATTGCCTTTGATTACTCTTACCTTGACATAAACGATTTGAACAAGGCTTCCGTATTAAACATAACATTCTGGGGGACGGGATTTTACTTGAAAATTTCTAATGCCTTTGATGAGGACTATCAGACATACCCGGGAATACCTATGCCGGGAAGGGCAATAGTGTTCGGATATAGAATGAGAGGGCCCCTTATCCCTGATTGATTTCCTTCGGTTTAAAGTTGGATATAAGCATTCCAAGGAACACTAAAAAGCCGCCTATTATCCCCTTTTCCGGGAGTTTTTCGCTTAAAATCAGGAATGAAAAAAACAGTGCAAACACAGGCTCCATTGAATAGATAATGCCTGCCCTTACCGTTGTTGTCTCTTTCTGATACTTTCCCTGCATTAAAAGGGCAAGGGCTGTCGCAAAAACCCCTGTAATTACAATTGCTATAAGCAGGGGAATGTCAAACCTGAACTTCCACTTTTCAAGTGAGATAGACGCTATTAAACTGAATATAAAGGTTGAAGCAATCTGAAAGTAAACCACAGTGTCCCCGTTGTATTTAGTCGTTGAATGCTCTATAAATATTACCTGAAATGCGAAAAAGATAGCGCTTAAAAGGGTTAAAAAATCCCCTATGTTAAAACCCCCGCCTTCTGGGCTTGATAAAAGGTAAAGCCCGGCTAAAGCAAAAAACACCCCTAAGATTGCAAAAAGCGAAGGCTTTTTCTTAAAGATAAAGTAATCAAACAGGGGAACCAAAAACACTAAAAACCCTGTAATAAACCCTGAGCGTGAAGCTTTTGTGTACATTAGCCCTATAGTCTGGCATGCCATTCCAGAAAAAAGGAAAAAACCAATAATCACACCCCACTTTATGTTTTTAAAGTTAAATTCAGGCTTTATGAAAAAGGAGAGCACCAAAATTGCAAGCAAAAACCTCATTGAAAGAAATGCAAAAGGGGGAACATAGGCAACAGCCCCCTTGATTAAAGGGAAGGTTAAGCCCCAGATTGCGGTCATTAAAAGTAAAATAATCTCTGCCTTTGTTAACTTCACAAATTACTCCATAAAAAAAGACAGCCTGAATAAGGCAGTCTCTAAATTTACAAT
>JALWHA010000032.1 GCA_027038695.1 Acidobacteriota bacterium | reverse complement strand
ATCAATAAGAGGTGAAAATGGAATTTGAAGCCGTAATAGGTTTAGAAGTTCACGCACAATTAAAAACAGATACCAAAATGTTTTGCTCCTGCAAAACAGACTTTAAAGACGAGCCGAATACTAACACCTGTCCCGTGTGCTACGGGTTGCCGGGGGCATTGCCTGTTATAAACAAAAGGGCTGTTGAGTTTGCAATAAAAGCGGGATTGGCTTTCAACTGCAGGATAAACCTGACCTCTGTTTTTTCAAGAAAGAATTACTTTTACCCAGATTTGCCTAAAGGGTACCAGATAACCCAGTATGAAATCCCAATATGCGAAGGGGGAGAGGTTAAGGTTGACGAGGGAACATCCTTCAGGTTAGAGAGAATTCACCTTGAAGAAGACGCCGCAAAATCCATGCACAAGGGAGACAGGACTCTTGTGGACTTTAACAGAAGCGGAATTCCTCTAATTGAGATTGTCTCCAAACCTGATATGAGAAGCGGGGAAGACGCATACAAATACCTTGTTCAATTAAGGGCAATTTTAAGGTATTTAGGGATATGCGACGGAAATATGGAAGAGGGCTCTTTAAGGTGCGACGCAAATATATCCATCAGGCCTAAAGGGCAGAAAGAGTTGGGCACAAAAACAGAACTTAAAAATCTCAACTCTTTCAGGTTTGTTCAAAAGGCAATTGACTATGAAATCAAAAGGCAAACAGAGGTAATAAAATCAGGGGGAAAAGTACTTCAGGAGACAAGGCTTTACGACGATAGAAAAAACGAAACAAGACCTATGCGCTCAAAAGAAGGCGCTCACGATTACAGGTATTTCCCCGAACCTGACTTGAAACCCCTTGTTATTACCGAAGAAGAGATTGAAAACATTAGAAAAACAATGCCTGAACTTCCACTTGAAAAGGCTTTGAGGTTTGTAGATGAGTTTGGCATAAAGAAAGAAGACGCATACTTTTTAACACTTGAAAAAAGCCTTGCAGACTACTTTGAAAAGGTTGCCAAAGAAAGCGGAAACCCGAAAACAGCCTCGGCTTTGATACAGACAGAGTTGTTAAGGGAATTAAATGCGGAGAAAAAGGCCATAGACGAATGTGAGTTAAAACCTGAAACACTTGTAAAACTCATTAAACTTATTGACAACAAAACAATATCAATGAAAATTGCAAAAGACATATTCCCCGAAGTTTATAAAACAAATAAAGACCCTGAAAAGATTGTTAAAGAAAAGGGGCTTATTCAGATTACCGACGAAAGCACAATAGAGGATGTTTGTAAAAAAATTATTGAGGCAAACCCGTCGCAGGTTGAAAAGTACAGAGGCGGGAAACAGGGGCTTTTCGGCTTTTTTGTGGGGCAGGTTATGAAAGAGACAAGGGGAAAGGCTAACCCGCAGATTGTAAATAAGATTTTAAAGAAACTCCTTGAGGAATAAAGGGGGATTTTTATTAAAAAAGCAATTATCCTCTGCCTTGCAATACTTTTTTTAAGCGTGAATTTGCAGGCGGGGGATTTTTTTGTTTCTAAAAACAAGTACTTTGACATATACTACAAAAAACAAAACCTGAAACTTGTTCAGCAATTGGTTGTTGTATGCGACGGTTTTCTTGAAAGGGTATGCAATAAATACGGGTTAAAAAAGCCTGAAAAACCTATTAAGGTGTACATAAACCCGGATTACAAATTTGAAAACGAGGCTTTTCCTTTCAGTTTAAATATTGCGGGGGCCTACTTTCCCGATAAGAAAATTATTGTTTTGAAGACAACAAAACCCTTTGACACCGATTTTACAAGCGATGTATTTATTGTCTTCAAACACGAGGTTGTGCACGCAATAGTTGGTTTAAACAAAGTGAAAATACCTTTGTGGCTTAATGAAGGGCTTGCGGTTTTTAACAGCAGGGGTTTCTCAATCTGGGACGGCAGGGAATTGTTGGGAATTAACAAAAAGAAGTTTGAAACCTATCTTTCACCGAAATCATTTCACAATTCAGTAACCGCTCCTGTGTCATACTCCCTTGCGTGCGGGATAGTGAGTTATATGGAATCCTACGGCAATGACAATATGCGGATTTTTTTCAAAAACCTTCAAAAAGGGTACGACTTTAAAGCCTCATTTTCAGCAGCCTTCGGAATAGACTTCAACTTTTTTCTTCTAATGTTCAGGGACGATTTCCTCTCAAAATACACAATGTTCAACCTTATAATCTCCTTTAAAGGCTTAGGTGGGGTTATATTTTTCCTTTCAATTATAATCGCAATAGTAAGGTATTTCAGAAACAAAAAGAGAATTGAAAAAATGGTTGAAGATGAAAAAAACAGTGAAATTGAGCCATATATTGAAGAAGAAAAAGAGGAAAACCCTCCAATTTCCGAATAAAATTTTTCCAAAAAATTAAAATTTGGTAAACTGAAAGAGAGAAAAATTTTGACAGGGAGTTTGTATGATTGACAGAGAAAAAATGGTTGAAAGGTTTTTAAATTACGTAAAGATCTACACCACCTCGGACGAGGAATCAAATACATTTCCGTCAACCGAGAGGCAGATTGAGTTTGCAAAAAAACTGGTTGAAGAGTTAAAAACTTTAGGCGTAAAGGATGTTGAACTTGACAGGGCGGGCTATGTTTACGCATCACTCCCTTCAAACGTAGATTGGGATGTGCCGCCTATAGGCTTTATCGCTCATATGGATACCGCTCCTGCGGAAAAGGGAGAAGGGGTTAACCCCATTATCCATAAAAATTATCAGGGGGGAAAGATAAAACTTCCCAACGAAAACATCGTGCTTACCCCTGAAGAAAACCCTGTTTTAAACAAACTGATCGGAGATGACATTATAACCACAGACGGAACAACCCTATTAGGGGCAGACGATAAAGCGGGCATTACCGAGATTATGACCGCGGTTGAGTATATGATGAAACACCCTGAATTCAAGCATGGAGAGATAAAAATCGCTTTTACCCCCGACGAAGAGATCGGAAAAGGGGTAGATTACTTTGATGTAAAAAAATTCGGTGCAAAGTTTGCCTACACAATGGACGGCGGGCCATTGGGGGAACTTGAAGACGAAAACTTCAACGCAGATAAGGCGGAAATAACTTTCAAAGGGATAAACGTACACCCGGGATACGCAAAAGATAAACTTGTTAACTCAATCAGGATGGCTTCCCTGTTTGTAACCCTTATGAATGAAAACACACTTCCCGAAACAACCGAAAAGAGGGAAGGATACTACCACACCACAATCATAAACGGAATGGAAAACGAAACAAGGCTTCAAATTATTATCAGGAGTTTCGATTTAGACGAATTAAAGGCTCTGGGAGACGACCTTTTAAAAATCAAAGAAAAGGTTCTTGAAAAATTCCCCAAAGGAGAAGTTAACATTGAAATAACCGAGCAGTACAGAAATATGAAGTACATACTTGACGAACACCCTGAGGTTTTAAACATTGCTTTAAAGGCTTTTGAAAAATTGGGGATTGAACCTGAAAGAAAACCAATCAGAGGGGGAACAGACGGCTCAAGGCTTACCTTTATGGGAGTGCCGACTCCGAATATCTTTGCCGGGGGAATAAACTTTCACTCTAAAAAAGAATTTACTTCGGTAAACACCATGGAAAAGGCTTCGGAAGTAATCTTGACCATAGCAAGTTTATGGGCGGAAGAAAACAAAAAATGATTAAACCTGAAGTTGAAGAAACAGTCTCAATAACCTGTTCAAAGGATTTTTTCAAAAGAAAGGTTGAAGAGATTTTTAAAAACCTGGGAAAGGGGGGAAACAACTACAAGGTTGAAACCCCCTCACCAGATACAATAAAAGTTACTTCAGCAAGATTTCTCTATAGAAAAATAAATTTAAGCGAGATATTATTTAATATCTCAGACGAAAACGGGAAACTAAAAATACATTACAAAGTAAATTTTATGCGCTGGTTTTTAGGGCTTTTGTTTCTGTCTTTTACCTTGATAATCTCCTTTACAATTTTTTATTTCTTTTTTAACAACAAGTATCACCCGCAAATGCAGGTTTCCCATTACATTATTATATTCGGGAGCATATTCTTCTGGGCCGTAATCTGGCCTATAATTATGACTTTCTTCTACAAGGGGATGGTGAAAAACTTTATGCAAAAGGTTTTAGGCCTTATAGAAGCCCAATATATGATCATACAGAAAACTTCCGATTAATTAAGGCTAAAGGTTACGCCCAAATTTCTAAAAACACCGGAATCAAGCACATCATAAGACAGCCTGTATTTTTCTCCCGCCCTTATAACAACTCTCTTACCTTCAAATTTAACCAAAAAAAACAAGGAAAGGTCGTCCCCTTTGTACAATTCAAATTCTTTTTTCAAAATATCAACCTGCTCGCCGTTTTTCACTTCAACAACAAGCATACGAGCCTCTTCCTTAATCATACTGTCGTACGGCACAAGTTTATTTAAAACAATCCCGGGCCTGTCTTTCTTTAAATTCACCGAACCGAACACAAAGAAAACACCTTTTTCCTGCATTAGCATATCGGAAAGGTTTTCAATTACATTTCTGCCGGGGTTGTCTTTAAAATTTTCCCGAAAAGAAGAGCCAAAGGCGACAACATCAATCTTCCCCGTTAAATCTTCAAGGTCAAAATTTGCCATCTTTCTACCTTTTTTGTCGTTTTTAAACCTGACATTTTTTATCATTCCTCCGACAATAACACTAAAAACCTCATTTTGAATGTAGCCTTTATCTTCCTCTTCCATATCAAACAGATCAAGAATCTCCCTTACCGACATTGTTGAAAAACGCCTCAATTCCTTTGAATAATCGTCAAGAGGGTGGCCTGAAGCGTAAAAGCCCAGAACCTCAAATTCCCTTTCAAGCAACTCCGCTTTCTCCCATTCAGGCTGTTCATCCCTGTTTTCATCTTCACCGTCGTCTATCTCAAAAAGGGGAATAAGCCCCCTTCTCTTTTCTTCCTGCTCTTTTTGAGCCTGTTTCATCTGAATTTCAAGAGTCTCAAAGAGGTATTTCCTCTTATCCCCGAAAGAATCAAAGGCGCCGGACATAATAAGGGATTCCACAACCTTTTTATTAACCTTTCTTAAATCAACCCTCTTAAGGAAATCGCTAAATGACTTATAACTTCCCTTTTTTCTCTCTTCCAGAATAGATTCAAGAGCGGCTCCTCCCACTCCTTTGATTGCACCAAGTCCGAAAAGAATATTATCCCCGACAATGGTAAAGCTCTCTCCGGACTTATTAATATCCGGAGGGAAAAGTTTGATACCCAAACTCTCAAGCATAGGCTTTATTTTAAGAATGTCCTCAACCTTTGTTGTACTCATCTGCTCTAAAGTCAAAACCGCTGTGGCAAATTCAATAGGGTATTTCACCTTTAAATAAGCAGTTTTGTATGCAAGTATTGCATAGGCTGTTGAATGGGATTTATTAAAACCGTATTCCGCAAAACCTACCATAATCTCAAACAACTTTTCAAGTTTTTCCTTTGGATAGCCTCTCTCAATTCCGCCGTTTAGAAACTTCTCCTGCTGCTCC
>JALWHA010000031.1 GCA_027038695.1 Acidobacteriota bacterium | reverse complement strand
TTTGTACTCCCAATCGGCATTGTACACTAAAGACAATGCCTTTACTATGTGAGGTTCGTCCGTCAATACCCCTGTTTCGTGTATGTGTTTTAATGCTCTCCAGTCAAAGTTCTGGCTTCCTATGTAGCAGGTTTTGTTGTCAACTATAAAGTATTTGGAGTGGTTTATTCCGCCTGTTAACTGCTTCCAGTTGAAAACTGTTATCTTAACATTGGGTAATATTGAAAAGTAATCAAGCAACTTTTCCGAATTTTTTAGCATTTTGGTGTCCACCAGAAAGCGAACCTTTACCCCTCTTTTTGCTGCGTTTTCAATTTCTTTTATCACTAAATTTAAAGGCCATTTGCCTTTTCCAGTTAAGTAAAATTCTGAAAAATCAATTGTTTTTTTTGCGTTTTTTATAGCGTCAATCCAGACTTCGTATGCTTTTGCGGTTTTGCCGTAAGTTAATGAAGTTTCAACGGGAATAGTGGTTGCTATGACGACCTTGAAATTATTTCCTTTGTATTCAAATGCAAACAGGTTTATTGTAAGAATAAGGACGATAAAAAATAGAGATAATTTTTTCATAAAATATCCTCAATCCTCTTTCCTGTTAATTTGTAGTATGCTTCAAAGTATTTTTTTCTTGTGTTTTCAATGACTTCTTCTGGTAATTTTGGTGCAGGCGGTTTTTTATCCCATTTGATTTCTTCAAGGTAATCCCTCACATACTGTTTGTCAAAGGAAGGAGGGTTTTGCCCTTCTTTATAACTTTCAACAGGCCAGAACCTTGATGAATCGGGGGTTAACGCCTCGTCAATCAAAACAATTTCACCGTCAACCTCTCCGAATTCAAACTTTGTATCGGCAATAATTATTCCCCTTTCAAAAGCATACTCATACGCAAACTTATAAAGGCTTAATGAAATCTCTTTTACCTTTTCAGCCTTCTCTTCCCCTATAATTGCTTTCATTTTTTCAAATGATATGTTTTCGTCGTGCCCGCTTTCGGCTTTCGTTGAGGGTGTGAAGATAGGCTCTTTGAGTTTTGATGCAAGTTTTAAATTTTCGGGAAGTTTAATCCCGCAAACTGTTCCCTGTTTTAAATACTCTTTGTATCCAGAGCCGACAAGGTAGCCCCTTACAATGCACTCAATAGGAAGGGGATTTGCCTTTTTCACAATCATAGACCTGTTTTTAAGGTATTCATACTTCTTTAATTCTTCTGGAAATTTATTGAAATCCCATTCAATCATATGGTTTTTCACTATTTGAGAGGTTTTTTCAAACCAGAAAGCGGAAATCAAGTTTAAAACCTTTCCCTTGTCTGGAATTTCAGAGCCTAAAACAACATCAAAGGCAGATATCCTGTCTGTTGCAACAAACAAAAGGTTTTCCCCTAAAGAGTAAACATCCCTGACCTTCCCCTGTTTTACAAGAGTTAAACCCTCTATTTTCATTTCCACTCCTTTTCAAGTTTTTACAGGGTTTTTATACCACAAAAAAAAATAGGGGCAAGTCTAATCAATTATAAAACACAGTATTTCTTCCAGCCTGTTTCCCTTTGTACATTAGATTGTCAACTTCTTCTATATTAAAGAATAATCTGTATGGTATTGTTTAATGCCGAGTGTTATGGTTACGGGGATTGATTTGCCTTTGCAGTTGATTTTTATTTTTTCCACAGCCTTTCCCAACCTCTCCGCCACAACTATACCGTGTTTCAGGTCTGTGTCAGGCAGGTAAATTAAAAACTCTTCCCCACCCCACCTGCAAAGCAAATCTCTGCCTTTAAGGTTTTTTATTATAATCCTGGATACTTTTTTCAAAAC
>JALWHA010000030.1 GCA_027038695.1 Acidobacteriota bacterium | reverse complement strand
CTTCAAACACTACCTCCAAAGCCGCAAGCATAGAGTTTTCGCCTAAAACCAATGATTTGAAATCTGCAATCCCCTTAACACCCTCTTTTCCTAAAAAGCATTGTTTTATTAAATTTTCAATCTCTTTGGGGATTGCTTCCCCTATAATTAAAGACTTCATTTTTCGTCCAAGCAAAAACGCAATTGTGCAAAGCAGTATGCCTATTAAGATAGAGCCGATTCCGTCAAATATTGTGTTTCCGGTAAAATAGGCAATCAAAATAAATACAAGCGCAATTGTGAGCCCTAATAAAGCGGCAAAGTCTTCAAAGAAAACCACTATTAACTCTACGGAATAACTCCTCTTTAAGAATTGGAAAATCGGAGTATTCCCTTTTATCTTTTTAAGTTCTTTATTCGCTTTTAAAAAAGAAATGCCTTCCATAATAAGGGAAAAAATTAATAACCCTATGGCAAGGTAGATATTCTCAATTGCCTCTCTGTGAAGAATTCTGTGTATCCCTTCGTAAAAAGAGTAAATTCCTCCTAAAGTGAAGAGCAAGATGGCAACCATAAAAGCCCAGAAGAATTGCTCCTGCCCATAACCGAATGGGTGGATTTTGTCCGCTTTCTTTTTAGCCCTTTTCATTCCGATTAAAAGCAAAAGTTGGTTTCCCGTATCAGCCGTAGAGTGAATTGCTTCCGAAAACATTGAAGAAGAGCCTGTAAAAATGAAAACAACAAACTTTGAAACTGCTATTAAAAGGTTTGCAAGAAACGCTACTATAACTACCGATTTTGAATTGTTATGAGACAAGTTTTTCTCCCTTTCATTAATTTTTCTTTTGCAATATAACACATAATAAATTGAAAAGTAAACAGTTAAAACCCTGTTTAATATGTTAAAATCAACTTGTTTCGTGGGAGTTATTATGAATGTAAGACAGGTAGCATTTGCTATTTTGAAAAAGATACATAAAGAATACAAACTTGCAACCGAGGTTTACCCTAACTATCTTGACAATATTGAAGATGAAAGGGATAAAAGGCTTGTACTTGAAATAGTTTACGGGGTAAACAGGTTTAAGGGAAGGCTTGAGTATGTTCTCTCAAAGTTTGCCAATAAAAACCGGACTGAAAACGATATATGGTTATTAATGTTAACAGGTGTTTATCAACTCTTGTTTCTAACAAGGACGCCTGCTTATGCCGTAATTCACCAGACTGTTGACGTTGCAAAAAAGCTTAACCCGAAGGTTTCAGGCTTTGTAAACGCTGTTTTAAAGAATGTTTCAAGGAATAGAAACAGCATTGTATATCCTAAGAAAGACAATCTTTCGGATTTTATTCAGTACACCCTTTCTTTCCCACTATTTTTAGGAATGAAGTGGGTTGCAGATTACGGAGAGAACAACGCAATTGAGATAATGAAATCTTTAAACCTTAAAAAGCCTGTTGTTTTTCGGTGTTTTAAAGATGTTAAGCCTTTGAAAAAGGATTATATTGTACATAAAACCCCCTACATAGAAGGCTCATATCACGGCAATATCCCCATCTACATAATAAGGGCTGCCGAATGCTACATAATGAACGAGGCGTCTCAACTTGCCCCTGAACTTTTGAGGAATTTCAAAGGGGAATTTGCTTTGGATGCGGCATCTTCCCCCGGGGGAAAAGGTTTTTTATTAAAATCTTATCAGAATTTTGACGAGGTTATTTTCAACGATGTTACAAAAGATAGGATTGATAAAATTCTGGAAAATACAAAAGATTTACTGCTGGAAGTTCCGTCTGTTACAATGTCTGACTTTACAAAGCCTGCTTTTAAAGAAAAATCGTTTGACGCAATTATTCTTGACGCTCCATGCTCCGGAACCGGGACAATTTCCGGCCACCCTGAGATTAAATGGATTAGAAGCCCGCAGAATTTAAAGTCAAAGGTGAGTGTTCAAAAAGAAATGCTTAAAAACGCCTTTGAAATAGTGAAGAAAGGCGGGGTGATTATCTATTCTGTTTGCTCAATGGAAAAGGAAGAGGGAGAGGCTGTTGTTTCGGATTTTGTTTCATCGGTTGAAAACGCAAAGTTGATAAATCCCTTTGAATATTCTTCTGAAAGTATAAAAAATTCTTTTGCAAAATTTTACAAGGAAGGGATAGGGTTAAGGATTTTGCCGGACAAATTCCTTGACGGTTTTTTTGTTTCTGCTATCAGGAAGGAATAAAATGTCCCTCAAATACATTGAACAACAGTTAAACCTATGTGTTAAATGCGGTAATTGCAGGTTTAATTGCCCTGTTTTTAAAACAACACTTGACGAAGGTGGGGTTGCAAGGGGTAAGATAAGCCTTTTGCAAATCCTTCTTAAAGAAAATGAAAAATTTTCTGAGGAAACCCTTTATTACCTTGATTCCTGTGTTGTTTGCGGAAGTTGCCAGTATATCTGCCCGAGGGATGTGGATTACCTGAATATAATTGAGTTTGCAAGGGCAAAGGCTGTAAAGGACAATCAAATTTCAAGGGCAAAGAAGATTTTTCTAAGCCTTTTAAAAGACAACAAAAACCTGAAATTCGCTTCTTTTGTAAAAAATGTATTTTCAAGAAAAAGCGGGCTGATTTGCAAACTGCCTAAAATAAAGAAGCACTTTCCCCTTCCCGATAAGCCTCTGGAAGGAAAGGTTAAACACTACAACAAGCCTGAAGGGGACAGGAAATTTGATGTGTTGTTTTTCCCTGGCTGTGCAACAAGGTTTGTTTTTTCAGATTCAGGGTATAAATTGGTGAAGGTATTAAACAGGTTAGGGGTAGGGGTTTACTTTGAGGAAACTTTAAGGTGTTGCGGCTTTCCCCATTTAACTGCGGGAGACAGGGAAACATTTGAGGAGTTAAGGGGTTTTAATCTGAATGTTTTTGAAGATTATAAAGAAAAGGTTAAATACATTGTTTCAGGCTGTGCTACATGCGGTTCTAACTTATCAAGGAATTACAATTTGCCTGTTGAATTTGTTGATATCAATGCCTTATTGTTGGATGTGCTTGAATATAAACCGAAAAAGAGGCTTGATATTGACACATACTTTCACCACCCCTGCCACCTTATGAAGCATCAGGGGATAAAAGAACAGCCTGAAAAATTGCTTGAGTCTGTTTCAAATAGAAAGAAAATGGAAGGGGAAGACTTTTGCTGCGGTTTTGGGGGGAGTTTTTCCATATTTGAGGCTGAAAAGTCAAAGTCAATAGGAGACAAAAAGGCTGAAATGATAAAAAATTCAATTAACGGCAATTTTGACAAAAGCGTGATAGTTACATCATGCCCCGGCTGCATAATTCAATTAAACGACAGTATTAAACGAAACAATTTGCCTTTAAAAACCGTCCACATAATAGACTTAATATATAGCGAGATGGAGGAGTAGTATGAAAAAATTGATTTTATTGATGTTTATTGCAGTGTCAACCTTAACCTTTGCACAATTTTTCCCTCAAGGGGTTCAAGACATACCCTCATTTGATCCTAAAACAGACATAAAGGTAAGTGTTGAGGGATTGCCTTCAAAAACAAAGACAGGAGAACCTGTTTTGTTTAATTTGATTATTGATGTGCCTCACGGCTATCACATAACAAAAGAGATGTTAAGTGTAAAGTTTAAGGATAATGCTTTCAAGGTGGACAAAATTGTATCTCCCAAAGGCAAAAAGAGTGATTTAGGGGAAGTTATCGGCGGAAAGATTAGTATTGCGGTAAGCGGGGAGTTTGTAAAGCCCGGCAATAACCCTGTTCTTGAAGTGGGATATCAAGCCTGTTCGGAAGGGGAAAATGCCATGTGTTTTCCTCCTGTAACAAAAGAGGTTAAAACAGGTGTTAAGGTTGAAAAAGGGAAACTTACACTTGACCAGAGGGTTGCAGGAGCACTTGATTCAAGCGTTATGCTTGCCTTGCTTTTGATTTTCATAGGTGGTATTTTAGCCTCATTTACCCCCTGTGTATACCCTGTTATCCCTTTAACAATGGCCTATGTGGGAGCAAAGAGTGAGGGGAATAAACTTAAAGGCTTTGTTATTTCACTGGCATTGGTGCTTGGCATTGCAACCACTTACTCTATTTTAGGGATAATCTCCGCAACAACCGGAAGCGCTTTCGGCTCATTTACCCAGTCCCCGTTTTTTATAGTGTTTTTGGGATTTATCTTTATAGCCATGGGTTTAAGTATGTTCGGTTATTACGATATACAGTTGCCATACACCTGGAATACAAAACTTCAGCCTAAAAAGAAAGGTTTAATAGGTGCTTTTTTAATGGGAATGGCGACAGGCATTCTTGCCGCACCATGCGTGGGTCCTATTATTGTTGTTCTTTTAACCTGGGTTGCAAAGACAGGCTCTGTTTTTAAGGGATTTATCTATCTCTTTGACTTTGCCCTCGGAATGGGAGTGTTGTTTGTTTTAATCGGTACATTTTCCGGAGTGCTTGCTTCCCTTCCCAGAGCAGGCAACTGGATGATAAAGGTGAAGTATATTTTCGGCGTTCTGTTTATAATTGCGGCATTACTTTTCACAAAGCCTATTTTAGGAAAATACTTCTGGTTCTTTGCAGTACTGTTCTTTTTGCCTGCTTTAATTGCGATGTTTTATCACAAAATTGTTTCCAGAAAGACAGGCGTTATTCTGCTTATTTTGATAACCATTCCCTTAATCGGGGTAAACTTTTTAAGTGTGAAAAAGGAATCCGGCATATCTTCAAATTATAAAACACATATATCACAGGCTATCACAAAAGCCAAAGCGGAAAACAAAATTGTTGTTATTGACTTTTTCACCGATTGGTGTTCCGCATGCGAGGAATTAGAAAAATACACATGGAGTAACAATAAAGTAAAAGGTTATTTGAAAGATAATACGGTATTTCTAAAACTTAACATGACGCCTAAAACAAAGGAGAGTGAAGGTGTTTTGAAGAAATACAATGTGATAGGCTTTCCCACTGTGATTTTTATTGATGGGAACGGCAAAGAGATAAAAAGGTTTTTCGGTTTTGTTAAGCCTGAAAAATTCTTGAAAATAGCAGAGGGTTTAAAATGAAGGTAAAAGAATTAAACGACGAGACATTTTTTGAAACTGTTAAAAACTCTGAAAAACTTGTGATTGTGGATTGCTATTCTCCAAAGTGTGCCCCTTGCAAGGTGCTTGAGCCTATAATGGAGAAATTTGCGGAAGAGTTTCCACAGGCAGATTTTTACCGTATTGATGTTGTTGAAAACTACAAGGTTATGAAAGAATTCGGAATCTTCTCTGTGCCGTGCATACTGTTTTTTAAAGACAGCTATCTACAAAGCGAGGTAATAGGCCTTTATCCCGAAGAAACTTTAAGGCTGAAAATCAAGGCTATGCTTGAAGCATAAAAAAAGCGGGGAAATTCCCCGCTTTTTTAAAATCTTATCAATTAAAAAATTATTCTTCAGGTTCGTGAATAGCCCCTGTAGGGCAAACTTCTACGCAAGAGCCACAATCTGTGCAAAGGTCAGGGTCAATTACATACTTGTCTTCGCCCTCTGAAATTGCTTCAACAGGGCATTCCGCTGCACATGCGCCGCAAGAGATGCATTCGTCATCAATCCAGTGT
>JALWHA010000029.1:926-1824 GCA_027038695.1 Acidobacteriota bacterium | reverse complement strand
AATTCATATAGCGGGGACTAACGGCAAAGGCTCTGTAGGGGCATACCTTGATTCCCTTCTTGCTTCTAAAAACAACTTTGTCGGAAGGTTTTGCTCTCCCCATTTGATTACCCCGAGAGAAAGAATTCTTATTGACGGAAAGCCGATAACGAGGCAGTGGTTTGCCGCTTCTGTTTCAATGTTAAGGGATAAAATAGAGGAAGAAAAACTTGAATTATCCTACTTTGAGTTTTTTACTTTGCTTTGTTTTTATGTGTTTTCCTTTTTAAAGGTAGATTACGGCATAGTTGAAACAGGTTTAGGCGGCAGGCTTGACTCAACCAACACCTTAAAACACCCTGAAATTACAATAATCACCTCTCTCTCTCAAGACCACACAAGGTTTTTAGGGGAAACCCTTTCCTCTATTGCAGGGGAGAAGGCGGGGATAATAAAGACGGGGGTCCCGGTTGTTACCTCGGCAAAGGGAGAGGCTTTAATGATAATTGAAGGGGAATGCAAAAAGAAAAGCGCTCCACTTTACACACTTGAAGGCTTAGGCTTTGACTTTGACGGAGAAAAGGTGTCTTTAAGTAAAATAGGGCTTTCTTCAAACACTGTTTTAGACGGTGAATTTCAATCTGAAAACCTTGGTCTTGCGCTTACTTCATTCTATTTGATAACAGGGGAAAAGGGGGATTTTTCAGAGGCTGTTAAAAAAACTGTCTGGCCTGCAAGAATGGAAAAGTTTGCTTTAGGCGGCGGCAAAAAACTTGTAATTGACGGCGCTCACAATATTGACGCTATTAAAAAAGCGGTTTCCCACATAAACCCTTCACCGAAATCCCTTTTAATATTCGGGTGTATGAAGGATAAGTCGGTAAAAGAAATGTTTGGCGTAGTAAAAGAAAGGTTTGAA
>JALWHA010000029.1:0-916 GCA_027038695.1 Acidobacteriota bacterium | reverse complement strand
TATCACAGGTTTATGAAAAAAGAGGATTTTTCGGAAATTGGGATAAACGAAGATTTTTTAGAATTAAAAGAAATTCCGAATTTAATAGAAAACTATGACGAAACCTATGTTTTAGGCTCCCTTCACCTTGCAGGGGATTTTTTAAAAATTATTTTTGAAGACGGAAGGTATAAAGATGCAATTATTAAAAAAGAGCCTTATTCTCTTATCTTTGACAATTATCCTTATTAGCCAGGCCTGTTTAAAGTACGAGTACTCAAGGGAAACAACCCCTTCCAGATCCTATTCAATTCCTCAAACCAATGAGAAAGAAGGCTTAATCCCTTATCAAGAGGGTATAGCCTCGTGGTATGGTGGGAAGTTTCACGGAAGGCTAACCGCAAGCGGAGAGGTTTACAACATGTATGACATGACTGCTGCGCACAAGGTGTTGCCTTTAGGCTCAATTGTTGTAGTTGAAAACCTTGAAAACGGCAAAAGGGTTACGGTGAAAATCAACGACAGAGGCCCCTTTGTTAAGGGAAGGATTATTGATATGTCCTATGCGGCGGCAAAAAAGTTAGGCTTTGCTGAAAAAGGGCTTGCAAGGGTCAGGATTTACCTTGTTGACAAAAATGAGGCTTCAGGCATATGCTATGCCGTCCAGTTAGGGGCATTTTTCTCTGAATCAAATGCCGAAAGGTTTGTGGAAATCCTTGCAAAAGAGGGAATAGAAGCCAGAGTAAAAAAGGTTGGAGACTATTACAAGGTTTATTCAGGCTTTTTCAAGTCAAAAGAGAGTGCAAAAGAGTTTGGGGAAAGCACAGGCAGGGATTACTTTGTTGTAAACTGCAATTAAAAATCTTTCTTTTCTTGAAATTTTAACTTCCAGTGCATACATTTTAAATAGGTTCAATGTTGAAAATTCAATGAAAGG
>JALWHA010000028.1 GCA_027038695.1 Acidobacteriota bacterium | reverse complement strand
CCACAACTATACCGTGTTTCAGGTCTGTGTCAGGCAGGTAAATTAAAAACTCTTCCCCACCCCACCTGCAAAGCAAATCTCTGCCTTTAAGGTTTTTTATTATAATCCTGGATACTTTTTTCAAAACCCTGTCTCCGCAGTTATGCCCGTAAGTATCATTTATCTTTTTAAAGTAATCAAAATCAAAAAGCACAAGGCAAAAGGGAATACCCTTCTCTTTAAATACAGGAATCATGCTTTCAATTTCCGCCAAAAACGCTCTCCTGTTTAAAACCCCGGTTAAAGGGTCAATCAAAGATAATTCTTCTTTATCTTTCGCGTAATTCTCATAAGTTGTTATAAAAGCCTGGATAAGCAACCCGGCACAAAGCGCTGTCAAAATATAGGCTAAAATATTATTAACAAAACAAGTTTGCTTGCTTATAGGAAGAACATAACCGGGTACATTTAACTCTAAAATTAGTAAAACACCTGAAATTACCGCTAACACTGACAGATAAAAAATCTTTGCTTTACTTTTAAAAATTGCGATGATCCCGATAGCTGCTATTACTATGTAAAACCCTGTTCCGCAGGTAAGCCCGCCGTCGTATTTGTGATAGACAAAAAGCAAAAGCAACACCAAAATCGCAACAACATGAGCTGTAGCGTAAATCTTTTTTACCCTTGAAAAATAATACAAAACAAAAAAAGAAAAAGAAGCGAAAAAAGTTCCCGCTATAATTATGGCATTTTCCTCAATAAAAAGATTAGTTATTGCGGTTGCAAACAGGTAAAACGCAAATATAAAAAACAAACTATTTAATATTTTATGCCTCAAGTGAAAAGAATTGTCTCCGGCTATAACTTTCAAAAACGGGAAATTCATAAAACCTCACAACCCCCTATAATAATAAAAATTATCTCATAAAAAATTTATTAAATCTAAAATCATTCTTCTTTAACCCTTACTATGCAATCCCTTCCCGACGCTTTTCCTTCATAAAGCGCATTATCTATAAGTGTCAGGTTTTTGTTTAAAGTTAAATTACGGTTATATTCCCCGACACCGAAGGTAGCGGTTACAGAAATTAAGAATTCCCCGCATTTTATAGGAAATTTTTTTATGTTCCTCCGGATTCTCTCCGCAATATAAACAGCGTTTTTTAAATCGGCATAAGGCAGTACTACAATGAATTCTTCCCCGCCCCATCTTCCTAAAATATCACCGCCTCTCAATGACTCCGAAATTCTTTTTGCTATTTCCTTTAAAACTATATCTCCGTTTAAATGGCCGTAATTGTCGTTAACCATTTTGAAATTATCAATATCAATTAAAATTATAGAAAAGAGAAAATCATTTTTTCCAGAAGCCTTAATTAAATAATTCAATTTTTCAAAAATTCCCCTTCTATTAAACACACCGGTTAAAAAATCTTCTTTAGACAGTATTTCTATTTCATTTTTTTGTTTTTCAAGCTGGCTGACAAACAAAGTCAATAAAAAAATTGAAGCAAACACCGTAACAATAAATGAAAGAAATATGTTTGCCGAACATTGCTTTGTATTCAACCTTGTAAAAACCTGAGGATAAAAAGCCTCCAACAACAACAAAATAAACAAAATAATTGTAGCCGCAAAAATATACCTTAACCTGTTTTTCCCCTGAAAAAGCGAAATGATAATGGCTATATCAACCAGAAAAAAATACCCGTTTCCGCAGTACAACCCTCCATCAAGCAAAAAGAAAACAATTATTCCGACAAAAGAGGTTAGAATGGTTAAATGAGCAATAAATTTCAATTTCTTTTTAAATCGGGAAACAAAATATGAAAAGAGGAAATAAAAAAA
>JALWHA010000027.1 GCA_027038695.1 Acidobacteriota bacterium | reverse complement strand
GATTTTGTGTTTGCCATTAAAACCTCCACATAATTTATCTGTCAGATTGAAAGTTTATTTTATTTTGCGTAAATTGTCAACTTTTTTAATGGAAAAATTAGTCTTTTCTGATAAATTATTACTAACGGAGGTTAAATGAACAAGGTTATTGTAATTGTAGGGCCTACTTCTACCGGTAAATCCGATGTTGCGGTAAAGTTAGCGGAGATTTTTGGAGGAGAGATAGTAAATGCCGATTCAATGCAGGTTTACAGGGGAATGGATATAGGGACGGCCAAGCCTTCAAGGGAAGATTTTGCGAAGGTTCCTCACCGTCTTTTTGACATATGCGATTTAACTGAAAGGTTTTCCGCGGGGGAGTATGCAAAAAGGGCATCGGAGGTAATAAAAGAAATTTTGAAAATAGGAAAACTTCCTATAGTAGTCGGGGGTACCGGGCTGTATACACATGCTTTGATCTTCGGTTTTTTTGAAGAAGATACCATTGACAAAACTGCGGAACAATGCCTGAAAAAAACCGCGTCGGTAATGGGCACCGCGTACCTTTACCGGTTTTTAGAGAAAGTTGACCCTGAATTTGCGGAAAAAATAAACCCTTCTGATACTCAGCGTATTTTAAGGGGACTAACCTTTTATTTTTCTACAGGCAAACCCCTTTCTTCAATGTGGAATAAAACAAGGCCTTTGCTTGAAGAAGTTGAATTTATTGTTATCGGCTTAAATGCGGATAGAAAGAAACTTTACGAGGCAATAAATTTAAGGGTGGATAAAATGGTTACCGCAGGGCTTTTAAATGAGGTTAAGTCATTGTATTCAAAGTATAATGACAGGGAATTACACCCCTTTAAAGCGATAGGATACAGGGAACTTATTTCTTATATTGAAGGGGAAATCCCTTTGACAAAGGCTATCAATGAGATAAAAAAGAACACCAGAAGGTTTGCAAAAAGGCAGATGACGTGGTTTAAGAATAAGCCTATAAAATGGTTTGAGGTTGACCCTTTAAATAAAAAAATACCTTTTGAGGAAATCAAAGATTATATTAAAATAGAGTTAGAGAAATAACAAGGAGTTATTATGGCTGAAAAGGCGATTAATATTCAGGATGATTTTTTAAACAGGGTTAGAAGGGAAAAGTTACTAATTAATATTTTTCTTGTTAGCGGAAAAAGGCTTATAGGCAAAATCAAATCTTTTGATAAATTCACCATTCTTCTGGTAAATAAAGGGGTGGAACAGCTCGTATTTAAACACGCAGTTCAAACTATTGTTATTGTTGAAAAGGAAGGCGATAATGAATCTTGAAAGCAAACTTGAGCTTTTAAAAGGTGTTTACATCTTTTCCGAAGTTTCGGAACAATACCTTGAGGAGATTCTGTCACATTGCAAAGAGAAAACGGTTGAAAAAGGTAAGGTAATAGTAAACGAAAACGAATTAGGAGACTCAATGTTCCTTATCCTTGAAGGTGAGGTTAAGGTTAGTTTAATGTCGGAAGAGGGGAAAGAGATTATTTTATCTACTTTGAGGAAAGGAGATTTTTTCGGGGAGATGAGTCTGCTGGACGGGGAACCGCGTTCGGCAAATGTTATTGCGTTAACCGAAACCGATTTATTGGAACTTTCAAGACGGGATTTTTTAACCGAAATTATTTCAAACAGGCATATAGCAAGCGCTATTTTAAAAGTGTTAAGCAAAAGGCTTAGAGAGGCCAATGACAGAATATTAGGTTTAATGAGCAAAGATGTCTTTGACAGATTGGCGGAGTACTTTCAAAAAGAGGCTAAAGTCAAAGGCAGGGAATTGATTGACGGCAGTATTGTTTTTGAGAGATTGCCTCAAAGTGAGATAGCTTCAATTGTAGGGAGTTCAAGGGAAACCGTTACAAGAGCGATAAAAGAGATGGTGGACAGGGGAATGGTAATTACCTCGGGGAAACAGGTTATTTTAAAAAAAAACTTTCAGACCCTGCTGATAATCAGACATAAGGAAAGATATGGATAATTTGAAGAAAGAATTCGGCCTTAAGCAGTTAAAGATTCCTATTTCGGTTGAGTATTCATTAGACAAAGAGGTTGAAATCCTTCCCGTAAGTTTTTTAAGCTTAGACGGTCTTTTTGCGGAAACAACCCTTTCATATCCGGTAGGTTCAAACGTCGTTATCCGTTTTTACCTCCCCGATAAAGACAGGGTTGTGGAAGCGGTGGGGGAAATCATTGCAATTGTAAAGGACGGTACTGAAGAAGGGGAACATTGGGATTTGCCGGGGATTGTCATTAAATTCAAGGCTATGGAAAGTGAAGACAAACGTTCTCTTGAATTATTTTTGAAGAAAAACTCTTTGTGATTTAGCCTTTTAAAACAGCGTAAACCTCTTGTTTATTTACTTTGTTTTTGTTCTTATTTGATTTCCAGAATTTAAAAAACCTGATTATCCTTGTGCCTATAGGCGGTTTTTCCAATTTATCTTTATAAAAATCCTTAGGATATTTTGTTATTAATACAACCTGATAGCACAGATAGCCTTTTCCGATTTTAATCTTTTTTATAGGCCTGTTAAAGATGTAAAAATCTGAAAAGAACTCAATCTTATGTGCTCCCTCTTTAAGGTTAAACACATAAAGCCTGTCCCCTTTTTTATTTATAATAGGAACATTTTTGTCGTCTATCTTCAGGGTAAACGGGTATTTTACTTTTTTATTAAAAAGAAATATAAAAGCCTTGTTTTGTTTGCATTGCTTATCATACTTTGAAAGATGTACCTTACAGGATAACGAAAAAATTGTAATTAAAACCAGAATAAAACCTAATTTCCTCATAAAGCCTCCTGAAAAGAAAATACCATAACTGTATTAAATAGTAAATATAAAAGATATGTTTTAATCTCGTTGCATAGGCGGTTTTTGAATTAAATATTATTTAATACATAGTTACGGTTTTTGACGGCTTATTTTTTAAGTTGCAAAAGTTTTTTCTAACCTTATAATTTAATTAAGGTTAAAGCGTAAATAAGAGGAGGAGAATTTATGAAAAAAATCAAAGATGTCTTAAAAAGAAAAGCGAAAGACGGAGTAATAACCGTTGAAGAAGGGACAACTATAAGAGAAGCCGCAAAGGTAATGGCTGATACCAGAGTAGGAAGCGTACTTGTCGTAAAAGGCAATGAAATTAAAGGTATATTTACCGAAAGGGATATTTTAAATAAGGTTGTTGCGGCCGGTGTTGACCCTGATAAAAGCAAGATTGACGAATATATGACAAAAGATCTTCTTGTGTGTTCTCCCGACGATACCATTGAAGAGGTATCAAGAATGATTACCTCGGCTAAAAAAAGGCATATTCCCGTTATTGACAGGGGTAAATTAATAGGCCTTGTCACCGCAGGAGATATTATGGCTTCGGTTTTAGAAGATAGAAAAATTGAGATAGAGCACCTTCACAACTATATTCAAGGCAATCTTCAGACATAAAAAATTAGATCTTGAATGCGAGGGTAAGGGATAAGAAGTGAGTAGTAAGTTGGGGGTAGTGTTATCTGTCCCATCCTGATATGGCTATAGTTTGACACACTTTAATGGTTAGTGTACACATTCTCACCTTTCTCACTCTCACCATTCACCAATTTCTTGCAAGAGTTTGAATTAAGTTGTAAAAAAATATAAAGAGACAAAGGATAACTCTTTCCTTTTTGTCGTGAAATGTCGTAATTTGTCTCTTGGATTTTTCCTTGAAATGTTGGATAATAGAAAAAAATAGGTTTCAGGTAAATAGGTTTTTGGGGAGATTTTTTTATGGGCCAGGTGGAGAAAAAGTTTGGTGCAATAAAGCGTGAGATAGGGGCACACAGTATCCCTTTAAAACTCATAAACTCTTCAATACCCCCCTTTCTCTTAAACAAACTGATAGGCGCAATAAAAAACAGCATACTGAAACTAAAAAAGCATTTAAAAGGCAAAAACATAAAGCACAGTGGCAGAATTGCAACAAACCTTCCGAAACAAAACATAGAAAGAGGCCCACCTTCAAATACAAACTCAGGAGGCAAAACAAAATCACATCACTCAAAACAAACCCAGAACAACAATAAACCTCTAAAAACAATTTCTGCAATAAAAACATTTCTTTCAATCGTTATCTTCAACCAATCTATTGAGAAAGAAAAACAACCTATCGCTGTCAACCTGCAAGAAAAAGCAAAAGGAATCTTCTCCAAAATTAGTGATAAGTTTAAGAAGGGGGTTGCTACTGGTTTGTTGGCTTTAACTACTTTTTTTGGTGCTTATACTAGTTCTTTTGCTGCTGATGGTTTTAAGAATTATGTTGTTCCTGCTAAGGGTTTGGAGACGAAAATTGTTTTGGTTAATGATGATGTGAAGTATGCTAGTGGGTCTTATGGTTATAAAGCCACTGCATTTAATTCTAACGGTGAAGTTATAGCCACTTCTACGGGTTATATAGGTTTACATGACAAAAAAATTTTCTCCCTTTCTGACCTATTCCCTTCAGAAGCTTTTACCGACCCTGAAGCAAGCATTGAAGACATAAAATTGATAGAATTTGACAGTAGCAACCGCAACTTCGGTTGGACAATATACACCCGCACAGACGGAGACAACATTCAGAAAGCTATGGTGGCTGCTCCTGTTAGTGGTCGTAGTGAGGTTTATGATATTCATTTTACTAATAATGATTATTGGAATTTTATTAGTAATATTGGAAAAATCAGTGGTGATGGTAGTGTTGTTACTATTACTGCTTATCCTAATGGTGGTTATGTTTTTACTCTTGACGGCTCCACTAAGATTAATGATTCTTTTCCTGATTTGACTAATATTATTAGCGGAGTTAGTTTTAATGTTAGGGATTTGTTTGGTGGTGTTGTTCCTGTTGATGCTTCTTGGTTTAAGGTTACTAGTGAAAGCGTTAGTAGTGATCCTTTTAGTAATCCTGAACCTCTTGAGAACCTTGTTGCTAATACTATTTTTATGAAAGCTAACTTTACTTCTGGTGGTGGTTTTGGTCAGTTAGAAGCTTTTGAAGAGCTTTATATTCCTCATATTGCTGATGATACTGATAATCCTGATCCTAATAAGCGTTATTGGTGGACTGGTTTGGCTTTGGTTAATCCTAATGATTTTGATGTTAGTGTTACTATTCAGTATTATGATGAGAATGGTGTTCGTTTAGATACTAATAATGATGTTGATGGTGTTAATGATTATACTTTTGTTATTCCTGCTCGTGGTAAGGTTGTTGATCTTATTAATAATTTTGGTAAGCCAGAAGGTGCTGCTTTTGCTCGTGTAGTTGCTAGTGATAAAATTATGGGTGGTGAGTTCTTTGGTGGTGAACCAAGCGGTGCTAATTGGCCTATCATGGGTGGTGTTCCTTTATTATTGCCTGGTAGTGGTGGTTATTTGAAGAGTGTTAGTGATGATGTTGTTCTTAGTAATAGTTATTTGATTCCTGTTGCTGCTAGTAAGGATGGTGATGATGGTTTGTGGACTGGTTTGGCTTTTATTAATCCTCATTTGTATGATCATACTTTGAAGATTAATTATTTGAGTAGTTCTGGTGCTGTTCTTGGTTCTCAGGAGTTTACTGTTAGGGCTGTTAGTAAGG
>JALWHA010000026.1 GCA_027038695.1 Acidobacteriota bacterium | reverse complement strand
AAAAACAAAGATGCTGTTTAAAATGGAAACAACCTCATTCTTTATAGGTTTGGGATACATTGTCGGATTAAGGTACGCATTCGTAATCGTTGCAGGTTCATTTTTAGCATGGTTTGTGTTTGTTCCTTTTTTCGGATACGCACACTCTCTTGCCGGCAACAATGCCGCAACAATGACGGCAAACGCTATTTTCGGCAATTATGTCAGGCCGATAGGCATAGGCGCAATTGCAATTGCCGGATTAATGGGAATTATTAAAAACTTTAATGTAATTGTCTCCTCTTTTTCAATAGGTTTTAAACAAATATTCGGCCACCACGAAGCACACGAAGAGATAAGAACGGATAAAGATATCTCAATGAAAACAATTATCACCCTTTTAGGGGTTTCTCTTATAGCAACCTTCGTCTTTTACTATTTCTTAACAAAGAGTTTCGGTTTCGGCCTGTTAACGTTGATTATCACCTTCATTATTACTTTTCTCTTTACGACAGTTGCCGCAAGGGCAATAGCAATTGTAGGCTCAAACCCTGTTTCAGGTATGACACTTGTCACATTAATTATAGGCTCGGTAATTCTTGTTAAAGCCGGATTACACGGAGACAAGGGAATGGCGGTAGCCCTCGTTATGGGCTCTGTGGTCTGTACCGCATTATCAGTTGCAGGCGGGTTTATAACAGATTTAAAAATCGGTTACTGGCTCGGCGCAACACCATATAATCAGGAAAGGTTTAAGTTTTTAGGGATTTTAATTGCCGCTGCTACCGTTGGCGCCGCAATTTATTTAATAAATGCAACTTTAGGCTTCACTTTACCGAACGGACAACCTAATCCTGCAATGCCGGCACCTCAGGCAAATGTTATGAAATCAATTATTCTAACTTTAATGGACCCAAAGGCCAATATCCCGTGGATACTTTACGGAGTAGGCGGCATAGTGGCCCTACTTATGGATATTCTGGGAGTTCCCGCGCTGGCATTTGCTCTTGGAATGTACCTGCCACAGGAATTAAACACCCCTCTTTTAGTTGGAGGTTTTTTGGCATGGCTGTTAGGGAAAAGCACCGATGACGAAACATTGGCTAAAAAGAGGGTTCAGAAAGGAACACTAATTGCTTCCGGACTGCTTGCAGGGTCTGCATTGTTTGGTATTTTAGGCGCTGCTTTAAGAATTGTTCACGGAGGAACTTTAAACGGACACAAAATAAACTTCCTTCAGAGACTGTGGCACTGGCTGGGAGTTGCCGGGGAAGAGGGGCATCATGCCTATCTCGTTTCCTCAAATCAGAGTGTCGCAACCTTAATAGGCTTAGCAATTATGATAGGTGTTAGTATCTGGCTTTACAGGTCATCACTGAATGTGGAAGAACAAGAGGAAGACCTATAATGAAAAAGATAACAATAATTTGTGTATTGCTTTTAATGACGGCCATAATAGCCTGTAACAAAAGCCAAAAAGAAAAAAAGGCAAATACAATGGATAAAACAATAAAAAAAATTGAATATTTAGATAAGGAGATAAAGAAATTCGCACCGGTAAAGTTATCTTTTGACCCTAAATTAATTAATGATAAACAAAGGATTGTTTTGAGAAAACTCATTGAAGCAACAAATATAATGGACGAAATTTTCTTGAGACAGGTTTATTCAAAAAATGTGGAAATAAGAGATAGCCTTGAAAAGAAGAATAACAAATTGTCAAAAAAAGAACTTGAACTTTTCAACATCTATTACGGGCCTTTTAACAGGCTTGAACACGACAAACCCTTTATTGAAGGGGTTAACAAAAAACCTTCAGGGGCAAACTTTTACCCTGAAGACATGACAAAGGAAG
>JALWHA010000025.1 GCA_027038695.1 Acidobacteriota bacterium | reverse complement strand
CTATACATCACTTGAAAGGTATATGGCATGCGGTTTTGGGGTTTGTCTTGGCTGTGTAGTTGAAACCTTCAACGGATACAAAAGGGTTTGTGTTGATGGCCCTGTTTTCAATATAAACGAGTTAAAGGAATTACAATGATTAAGTTAAACATTGATTTAGGTAGAGGGTTAAAACTGAAAAACCCTGTTTTGCTTGCAAGCGGAACATGCGGTTACGGGCTTGAGTTTGAAAACTTCTATTCACTGTCTGAAATAGGGGGAATATGCACCAAAGGGCTTTCTTTTGAGCCTATTAAGGGAAATCCAACCCCGAGAATTGTTGAAACATCCTGCGGAATGATAAACTCAATAGGCTTACAGAATATAGGGGCAAAAGAGTTTGTGGAAAATAAACTTCCGGAACTTTCAAAAAAAGGCACCGCAATTATTGTAAATGTTTTCGGCTACTCACTTGAAGAGTATATTAAAGTTGTTGAATTCCTCAATAATTACCCTGAAATAGACGGCTTTGAGGTAAACATATCCTGCCCCAATGTGAAAAAGGGGGGAATTCAGTTTGGAACAAACCCTGATATGACAAAAACCCTTGTGTCTAATTTAAGAAAGATAACAGACAAACACCTTATGATAAAACTTTCCCCAAATGTAACCGACATTACGGAATTTGCAAAGGTTTGCGAAGGTGAAGGGGCTGACTCAATCTCGTTAATAAACACACTTTTGGGAATGGCTGTTGACATTAACACAAAAAAGTTCCTTATAAAAAGAAAAATGGGCGGGTTTTCAGGCCCCGCAATAAAGCCTGTCGCTTTGAGAATGGTTTATCAGGCTGTAAAAAGCGTGAAAATACCAGTCATAGCAATAGGCGGCATATCAAATTACAAAGACGCACTTGAATTCCTGCTTATAGGGGCAAAGGGGATACAAATAGGGACGGCAAACTTCTTCAACCCCTCGGCGGGAAAAGAGGTTACAGAAGGGGTAAAAGAATTTTTAGAAAAAAAGAACATCAAAGACATAAATGAATGGATAGGGAGTATAGAAGATGAATAAATTGGACAGGGTAATAGTGGCATTAGATGTTGATTCAAAGGAAAGAGCTATTGAAATAGTAAAACAATGCAGGCCTGACATATCTTACTTTAAAATTGGCAAACAACTGTTTACAGCCGAAGGCCCTCAACTTGTAAGAGAGATAAAGGCGCTTGGAGTCAAAGTATTCCTTGATTTAAAGTTTCACGACATACCAAACACCGTTGCAAATGCTGTAATTGAAAGCGCAAAGTTAGGGGTTGATATGGTGAATATTCATTTAAGCGGCGGCTCTGAAATGGTAAGAAAAACTGCTGAAAAATTAAATAAATACTTTGATAAAAACGGAACAAAGCCGCTTTTAATCGGGGTAACAATCCTTACATCCCTTGACGACAATACTTTGAAAGAAATCGGATGCGCATTTAACACAAAAGAAATGGTAAAAAGGCTTGCCTTAATAGGAAAAAACAACGGTGCGGACGGGGTTGTATGCTCGCCCCTTGAAATTGAAATCGTAAAACAGGCTTGCGGTAATGATTTTATCACCGTAACCCCGGGAATTAGGCCTGAATTTGCTTTGAAAAAAGACGACCAGAAAAGGGTTATGACACCTAAAATGGCATTTGAGAATGGAACGGATTATATTGTAATAGGCAGGCCAATAACAAAGGCTGAATCAATTAAAGAGGCGGTGAAAAAACTTGCAAACGAACTCAAATGACATCGGGATTTTCACACACGGGAAGTTAACCAGAAGTTTTGCTTTTTTCATAAGCGGCATTGCAATATACTTTTACGCAAG
>JALWHA010000024.1 GCA_027038695.1 Acidobacteriota bacterium | reverse complement strand
CCCTTTCATAAGGCAGCCAATAGAAGCCTGTAAAGCCGAAGGACTTAATCTTCCCGTCCCTTTCAATATAAAAGCAAGGGATAGGTTCCCCATTTACCTTTAAACCCGAAAGAGGGTTCTTTCCTTCTTTTCCGCTTATCCTTTTTTTATAAGCAAAATTTTCATTAAAATCATCAATAACATTGTTCGGGATTTCTATCTCTATCCCTTCTTCATTTTTAGGTCCGACAATCCAGTGCAGGTGTTTTCCTTTCCTTTGGTTTCCCACATAGCCAGTACAAAATAAGTACCCCTCACAAAACTCATTATCATCACAATCAGGATCAAGTTTTTTAATCTCAGTAACTTTTGCATATTTTAGTTTTACCTTAGTATGCTGGTGTACTCTAACTTCAGTTGGCTTAAATAGAATTTTTATAACTTTTTCTTTATAATTGTGATTTAATTTGTATTTAATTACTGTTTCATGACGACGACGGTCAAATTTTTCGTGTTTCTCAACAATAGGCTCATTCAATCCCGCATTAACCACAACCTCGTCTTCTACCCTGTAGAATTGGGTATTATTAATCTTTTGAGCGGGAATTATTACATACTTATGCAATCCAACCCTTTTTATATAGCCTGCACTGCTTTTATTGTAATAACCTTCATTTCTATTTCCACCAACCATATATTTTCTGTAATCATCTTCTAAATTTTTAGATTTATCGGTAAATGCTCTGTATGTAAACCTTCTATCAGGTTGAGTTTTCACTAACGAATACCCAAATTGGCTATAGGAGGCAATTTCAACCAGGGTCCTTATCATTCCCCTCAAAGAACTTCCGGGAATTCTATACCTTCCCCCTTGCTTGTAAAACTCCGACCCCTCGCCTCTAATAAAAATCGGGGTTTTGGTTTCAATCTCAATGTCAATATAACCGGTTCGTCCTCTGTAATGATTAAACTCTTTCGGCTTTTCCACAAAAACAACCTTCTCGTTTAAAGAAACAAAATTATAAGGTGCATTTGCAATAGGAGGTTTTTCATTGGAAGTTTTAGAGTTATTGGTAGACTTGTTTTGCCTGTTAGCACTATTATACCTCTGAGTATTACGGTGACCTGTATTTCCCTGTTGCCTATGCTGCTGTTGCTTTTTTTCCAGTTCTTTACCGTCTATTAAAATCTTTTTTATCTGACCGTTAACCCTTTCAACTTCACATTGCTTGTTATTAAAATCCTCTGAAATTTTAAAACCAGGGGGCAATGGCATGCTTTTTCCATCTTCAAAAATAATGTCACCGACCAATTTACCTTTTTTTGTTGTTCTTATCTCTATCTTTGCTTTTTCCATTATTCACCTCCGTTTAAAGGCAATTGCACAAAATCAAGAAGCCTTGAATCACAATAAGAAGCCTGATATCCGTTTAAATACTCAATATAATGCCTTGTTTTAACGGCAACCCTTTTTTTATTGTTGTCTGCTTCCCATTTCCCGGGTAGAATCACATTTGTTCCCCTCTGTTCTTTAAGCAAGGTGTAATCACCTAAATGTTCAAAATCGGTGCCGAAAATAACCTGATTAGATTCAATTACCTCAGTATCTTCCCCTTCTCCGTCTTTTCTGTACCTTGCCTGTAAATTACCGTCAATACGCCAAATATGCAATTCTTCCCTCTGGTTAAATACCCTTAACCTTTTTAAAAAATTTATGTCAATAACCCTGCCATTGAAAAAAACAAATTTTCCGTTCTCATATTTTCCAAACAAAACTTCATTATCTAAATATGCCACAACAAAGGACTCTTCTTGAATATAGTCTTTTATTTCATCTAAAGAATTTATTGTTATATTTGTTTTTGTTGTAGATTTTATTTTTTTAAGAGTCAGGCCATTGTTTTTCATTGCAGAACCTCCTTATACTTTTCCTCAAGCACATTTAAAAAAGTTGAGAATTTGCTATTAATAAATTCATCAACATAGTATTTACATTTTTGTTTTTCCTCATCTTTTAAATTCAATAAATTTCCTTTTTCAATGGAAAAGCCTTTGTAATGTAAGTTAAAACTTGCTCCCTTAACAACCCCTCTTCCGATATTTTTTTCTCCTCCGATAGCCAAATCCCCTGTCCAGAGGTCTTTCAATAGCAAAAGGATTAAACCGACTTCGGCATCAATGGGATTTTTTATTTCAATTCTCATTTTATTAGGCTTATTGTCTTCAACCGCAAAAATCGGCATACTGTCAAAGAGTGCTCCCTGTATTGTTCCTCCAGTAAATCTATCAATCTTAATTCTTTTCTGAATTCCCGGTTCTACCTTTTGCTCAACACGAACTTCATTAACTTGTAACCTGCCTGGAATTGAACCCTTTTTATCGTCATTCAAAGAATTACCGAACAAAAAGGTTAAAAGTTTTTTTCCGTCTTTAATCTCCAATGTATTTACAATCTTTTCCGCTCTTGCTCTTAACGCTCCCTTTATTGAGGTGCCGGGAATAACAAATAAATTCCCTGACTTTATATGAACAGAATCTGCTTCACCCTGTCCGAAAATATAAGATTTAACAATTAAAGAATCTTTAATAAAAAAACTGAAATCAAGAACAAAATTTTTGTTTGTATAAGTGAAAGCCTCAGCATCTATCAGTTTGCTATTTTCTTTTCTGCCTAACCAGAGTATTACATCGTTTTTATCTGTTAAATCATAAAAATTTATTGAAGATTGAATGAGTTTTATCTCCCCGAAACCCTTATTGGTTTTTGCGCCTAATTTTATTCTTCCCTCTCTTAAATCTCTTTCAATTGTTTTAACAAAACGCTTCATTAAGTCTTCTTCATCTTCTTCCCCTTCCATCTCAATATAGGAGTGAAACACTGTCCCCGGTTCAATTATTTCATAATCAAATTTAGCCTTGTCTACAGTTATCCCTGTTTTATTGTCTATTTTTATCCCGTCACGAACAGTTGTTTTAACATCTTCTTCAGGCACAAGGTCAGAAAAAATAATTTTACTTGCATGTCCCCTGTTCCCTTTCGCAGAACCAAACCAACGGTCTAATTTTTCTTGTTCGCTATAATTTTCGTTAATAAAATGCCTTAAAACACCTGCAAAAGAAGTAGCGGGAACAAACGGTTTTCCGTCTTTATCCCTTAAGACATCGTTATCACTATTTTCACTTTCATTGTTCCCTATTATCAAAGGACTCATCAATTTTATTTTAAATTTAAAAACAATCCGATAAGGTTTTAACCTGTAATTATTCATCTTTCACCTCTTTTTTTCTCAAAAAATTAAAAAATGTTATAAAAAATCTGGATTTTAACTCTTCCGCAAAAACCCTGTCTATCTGAATAATGCTTTCCTGTAACCCGACATCTTTTAACAGGCTGATAAAATCACTTTCTACATCAGAAAAATCAGACTCTAACTTTTTATTAATGTAATCTTTTAATGTTGCGTTATTGTTGTGACACTTGATTAATTGATTTTTAGCAATGTCTTTTTTAGAAAGTTGTTCAAAATTTGGCTTAAAACTTCCTATATCTTTTGACATTGATTGAAGTTTCCCCAAAAGGCTTTTACTCGGAATTCTTTTAAAATTACTTGCCTCTTCAAGCGCTGTTCTCTTTGCCTTCTCTAAAATCTTTTCTTTTACAATTGCCACCACAATATCCTGAACTTCTTTAGAGGGTTTTTTCGGAGGCCTTGTTAAAACTTTTTCCGAACGAGAACTTTGAGAAACCAATTCGTCTTCCTGTTGATAATTGAAAATTACTCTGCCAAAACCTTCATTTACCCTTTCCCCTATACCTTTTTCTGCAAATTCCCTAAATTTTTCAGGCAAACTTTCAAGCAAAAAACAACTGCCTGCGGAAATGACATTTTCGCTTTGTTTCTTTAAATGCCATATGCCTACAAACTGCTCGTTTCTATCCTGTTTTATAAAAGCCTTTTTTATTTTTGTGCCTAAATACCTCTCAATATCCTGAACATTGGTGGTTGAGAACCCGAATTTATTGTAGATAATTGCATCGGACAACAATGTCATTATTACTTCTCCGTTTTCCGATTCATTCTCATTAATGGCAGAATAATCAGATGGTTCACTTAGTTTAACCTCCACCTTTCCGTATTGAGAATTCTTTGACTTTCCCACTCTTCCATAAAGTTCTTTCTCAAAACTTGTAAAAAATTTCTCAATCAAGGTATCTTCCCCTAAAATATACCCTGAAAACACCTGATTTTCTCTAATATACTCAAAGTTGAAGATTATCCCTTCCTTTGAAGTCCCACTCTCTCTATCTCTTGCATGGTGAAAAGCAATCCCTTTGTCTACACTTTTCTGGTACAAAATATCATTGTCAAAATGTGAAAAAGAATTAATATTTTTAGTTTGAATATCAAAGTCATCATCCTGCAACAATAAATCGTAAATTTTTGCTTTATCATTCTTTGCATACCTGACTGACAAAGGCGTCGGTAAGTACTCTCTCTCATTGTCTTTTATATAGAGATTACTAAAAATAATTCCACCGTCTAAAAAGGATTTTTTAAAGAAATCATCCTTGTGCGCAGATTTTTCCAACTTATTATTTTTAATATACTCTTTAGCAAACAACCCCAATATGGAATTCCCCGGAATAAAAGATTTTGTATTGGTCATAGTGCTGTCAAATCCCTTGTCCGGAATAATTACAGGATTTATAGTCTTAACTTCAACTTTAATTATTTTCATTTTAACACCTCGCTTAATTCCTCCGGTTTAACAATCTCATTGCCGTCTTTTAAAAGTTTTATTTCAACTTCCCCCAAACCTCTATTTCTTTTGGTCCCGATTCTCCTGACATTCATACAAATCAAAGCAACATCCCTTTCATACTTTTCATCAAATTCCACATTACCTGTAAAAATATTCCCTCTATTTATTACCCTTTCCACCCTCAGAGAATGTTCCTTTGCAATACCGGTGTCTTCGTCAAGTGCGGTTGAGTATCGTAAAGAAGAATATATATTTATTATTCTCTGCTTGTTAATAATATTAGGATGTCTATCGCTTAAATAGCGTAACCATTCAACCAGGTCATCATATTGCTCAAGATAGAAATTGTTTAACTTTAAGTTTCCCTCTACCCCTCCTACCGTACCAAAAATTTCACTTAATGGGATGGCAGATAACCCTATGCCTTTAAAAACCTCATTTAACATCTGGCCTGACTCAAGCAAAACACCTTTAAGCCTCTTTGAAGGAATATAAGGTAACCCCAATTCATCAAAAACACAATCAGAATCAATAATTGTCCCGTATCCTTCTCCCACACCTATCAAAACATCAGAAACAAACTTTATCTTTATTGTATAAGCGGCCATTTATTTCCTCCCTTTAAAACTTTTCGGACAAAAATCCATAATCTCTATCATGTCCAGATAAGGTGTTGCATCATTCAAAAAACCTTTTTTTGCTTCTTCTGAATGTGAAAACACAGGCAACTCCAATTTCCTGTATTTAATTTCCTCTATAAACTCTTTTGTTGAGGTTTCTCCTTCATACAACACTTCCCTCAATTTTTTAATTTTGCTCTGAGGAAACTTATCCCTCAATTCATTCATTGCACTTACAAATTTCTCCACATCTTCTATTGAATATGGCCTTTTATAAAGTTTCTTAT
>JALWHA010000023.1 GCA_027038695.1 Acidobacteriota bacterium | reverse complement strand
GATTATATTGAGGTGAAAACGAATTACGAAATATCACCCCCAATCCTGATAACTGGCAACTTTGAACAAAACAGGCACGCATTTTTAAAGGCAATTGTGCCAAAAAGCGGTGTTTTTTACATAAACCACATTGCAGAGGAAAACTGGGATACGGAAATTGAAGTAATAAACCCAAATAGCGAACAGTTGACACTTAATTTAACCTTCCCCAACAACTCAAGTTTAAACAAAGAAATCTCAATCCCCCCGCACTCAAAAAAGAGTTTAATATCCGGAAGCGATTTGCCGTATTCCTCTCTGGCAAAGATTGAAAGTGAAAACCCTCTTGTTGTAAGCCTCTATTACAGGTTTAAGGGGAAAGACTCAATCTGCGCATTCCCCCTTTATCCTGATACTGTTTCAAAAAACACAATAATAAAAAACAAATTTCCCGACTGGTTTGACTGGTCAGGCCTTGCCTTTGCAAACTTCCTTCCCGTCAGGGTTAATGTAAACCTTATTGCCTTTAAAAACAGTGAGAAAAAGGGGGAAGCCTCATTTACCCTCAACCCCAATGAGAAAAAGGTTGATGTTGTTAACAATTTTTTTGAGAATGTGCAGCCTGACAACTTTGACACAATAAAAGTAAAAACCGATTACCCAATCCCCCTTCCAATCATAATAAGCGGGAATACCGAACAGGACAGGCACACATTTTTCAGCGGGGAGAAATTAAGGGTTAAGCAATACCCCTTAATTGCAAATTACTTTTTAGGCTGGGATTTTACAGAAGCAACTATAGACAGCCTTGCAAAGTGGGATTTGATTGTCCTTGATATGGAACACGGAAATTCAAACCCTGAAATCCTTGAAAGGATAAAAACACTCAACCCAGAAATAAAAACCCTTGCCTATATGACATCGGAAGAGATTGAAACAGATGCTCAGGGAGAAGACTCCCTGAGAGGAAAACTCTTTTCGCTAATAAGTGATAACTGGTGGCTTGAAAATTGCGAGGGAAACCACATTGTTTTCTGGGAAGGGACTTGGATGCTTAACTGCTCTTCCCTTTGCCCCCCTGAAAACGGGAAAAGGTGGAACACCACTTTTGCAGATTTTGTTGCAGGCAATGTTCTCTCTCAAAAACTCTGGGACGGCTTCTATGCAGACAATTGCTGGGCTAAAATCTCGTGGATTGACGACTGCATAGACCTTAACAGAGACGGGACAGGGGAAGACGGGGACACCGTTGACTTAAAGTGGAAAGAGGGAATGGATACAATGCTTGAAAGGTTAAACTTCTTATGCCCAAGTTCACTCTTTATGGGGAACGGCGGATATAACTTTTACCCTTACTTAAACGGTGCTTTAATTGAAGAGTTTACTCAATGGGACACATGGTATAATGAGATAACGCTATTTAAAGACATTGAAACAAAAATGAAATCCCCGAAACTCAATGTTTTAAACGCCTGCGGGGAAAAAAACAATTTAAGTTTTATGAGGTATTCCCTTGCCTCTGCGCTTTTTTCAGACGGATACTTCTCTTACGACGCAGGCTCTCAAACCCATTCCGAAAACTGGTGGTACAACGAGTATTCAATAAACTTAGGCGTGCCTGTTGAAGAAGGGGAGATTGTCTTCGGTGAGCCTGCGTTAAGCGAAAACTTTGAACAACCTCAATGGGAGATAAATGAAAATTTAGCGGAAATTGTTGAAAGTGAAAGCGGAAGATATTTAAAAGCAAACAGTGCTAACTCAAGCGAAGAATGGAATGAATACCTCTCTTCCCCATCAGGTTTAATGGAAGCAAACTCTGAAATTGTAATTGAATTTAAATATAAGGTAATCTCCAGAGAGGAGAACA
>JALWHA010000022.1 GCA_027038695.1 Acidobacteriota bacterium | reverse complement strand
CTCTTCGTTTGTCTGTAAAACAGTACCTATTGCTTCGCCTGTTGTAGGGTTATATGAAACAAGTTTATCCCTGTCTTCTCCGCCAATCCACTCGCCCGCATAAGTGCCCTTTAAGACACCTTCAATGCCTAATTCTTTTAAGAAATCCATACTGTCCTCCTCCTGATTTGTGAATTCACTCCACAATGCTATTTTAGACAACAAAAACAAACACTTCAATAAAAATCGGAGTATCAAAGACGGTTTGATGTTTTTTTATTTAATTTTTTTAAAAAAGTTTAGTTTAAGGTAAAATTAAAACATGGATTTTTTCAAAAAGTTTGATTTAAAAGAGTTGGAAAAATATGGTTATAAAGAGGGTGATTACTGGATTCTGGTTTTAATAAGCGAGCAAAAACTCTATTTAATGAAAAATAAAGAGATTGTAAAAGAGTATCCCGTTTCAACGGGGAAAAACGGGGTGGGGTTTGTTGAGGGAAGTTATCAAACGCCTTTGGGAATTCATAGAATTTACAAAAAAATAGGGGAAGGCCTGCCGAGAGGTGCTGTGTTAAAGGGAAGAAAGTTTACGGGAGAAATTGCGGAAATTGAGAAAAGGCCTGTTGCAACGGGGAAGGATTTGATAACAACCAGAATACTATGGCTTGAAGGGCTGGAAGAGGGTAAAAACAAAGGCTACGATGAAAAAGGCAGGCTTGTTGATACAAAAAAAAGATACATCTACATTCACGGCACAAACGAGGAAGGGCTAATCGGCACCCCCGCCTCCCACGGCTGCATCCGCATGCGAAATAAAGATATTCTAGAATTGTGGGAAAAGGTGGAGAAGAAAACCCTGGTGGTAATTAAAGTGTAATTAAAAATAGACCAAAATTTTAATGCAAAAAGGTTCATTCTGCTTTAAATAAAATTTAAATAAAAAGGGGAGATTATAACCGCTAATTTTTTGCTAAAATAAGTGCAAAGTTATTTGTGGAGACTAAGAGAATGGAAAACAATGCAAAAATTATTATCGGCGATAGCCGCAATATGTTTGAATTAAAGGATAAATCCATTCAACTAATTGTTACTTCTCCTCCATATTGGTCAATAAAAGATTATGGAGTTAAAAACCAGATAGGCTACGGACAGACATTGCATGAATATTTAAAAGACCTTTATAGGGTCTGGAAAGAATGTTTCAGAGTACTGGAAGAGGGGAGAAGATTGGTTATAAATATTGGAGACCAGTTTGCAAGGTCAATAATTTATGGGCGGTATAAAATCATACCGTTGCATGCCGAGTTTATAAGACAGTGTGAAGAAATTGGTTTTGATTATATGGGGTCAATCATATGGCAGAAGAAAACTACTATGAATACCACCGGCGGCGCCAATGTTATGGGGTCTTATCCTTTCCCCCCGAACGGGATGGTTGAGATAGATTATGAGCATATTCTTATTTTTAAAAAACCAGGGAAAAGTAAAAAGATAGAGAAGGAAATTAAAGAAAGATCAAAATTAACAAAAGAAGAGTGGAAAAAGTATTTTTACGGCCACTGGAATTTTAACGGGGCAAAGCAAATAGGGCATGAAGCAATGTTCCCGGAAGAGTTGCCAAAAAGAGTAATAAAGATGTTTAGTTTTGTCGGTGAAACAGTTCTTGACCCTTTTTTGGGAAGCGGTACAACAGCAAAAGTGGCTCTTGAGTTAGATAGAAATGTTGTTGGGTACGAAATAAATGAGGATTTTAAAGAAATAATTGAGAAAAAACTCTGGGATATGGGGATTTTGAGGCATAAGAAAAGAATTGATTTTTTAAAAAGAAATAAAGAGTTTCCGTTTGATAATGTTGATTATACTCCCGGGATAAAGGATGCAAAACCGGTAATTGACCCAAAAAAACTCAATTTTAGAAAAGAACACTACTACAAAGTTGTGGATATTGTAAATGAAGGAAATCTTCTGTTAGATACTGGTTTATTGGTGAGATTTCAGGGGGTAAAAATAATAGAACCGGAAGAATTAAAAAATTATTTGAGAAAGTATCTTTTAAGAAAGAAAGTTTTTCTGAAATTTGACAAAGGGTATGTTGCAAACAAGGATTGTGTGTCGGCTTATGTGTATCTTGAGAATAAAATTTTTGTTAATTCATATTTAATAAAGTCGGGATTGGCTGTTGTAGATAAAACTATTGATTTTGATTTAAAGAAAAGGTTTTTAACTCTGGAGAATTCTGTTAATGCAATGGTTAACAAAACTGAATAATGATTTAGGCGGATAAAGGTGGATGGCTTTATGCAATTTAAAATAAAAATGGATGAAATAAGGCAAATTCTTGAAATAGAATCTCCCACATTCCCTAAATATGCAACTCAAATAATAAATCTGGCAAATCAAAATGCTCAGGCTACTCGTCCAAGAGTGGTAGGGCAAATGAGTGAACTTATACAGGAGTTCAGCGGAAAAACTTTAGAGGAATGGGAAGAATGGTATCTTGCAAAATATCCTGATGCAATAAATGTTGCTACACAAAAGATTTTGGAAATGATAGATAATTTTAAAGATGTTCTGGATAAGATTGATGAAAATATGATAAGGCAATGGTTAAGGGATCTCATTATAGTGAAGACATTTATAGGATTAAAATTTCAGGAGGCAATTTTAAGAAAGATTGCTGAAAAATTTAAAACAAATTTTAGGCTGGCGGATGCTGAAGAAGAAAGCAAAGGTATAGATGGTTATGTTGCCAATATCCCTATAAGTCTAAAGCCAATTTCTTACAAAAGCAAAAATATGCTTTTAGAAACAATTAATGTTTTCATCGTTTTTTACGAGAAACAGAAAGACGGTTTAAAAATCACTATTCCGGAAGATTTAGAAAAAGAATTAGAGAAGATACATTCGTAATGTTTTTCACTTTGAATAACAAAAAAGTTTTCTAAACACCTAATTATTCTCTTTCCGCCACTTCTATTTTCCATTTGCCGTTTTTGGTTTTTATGAGGGCGATTATTGTTAGGTGTTTGCTTCCTGAGGTGAAGTGAGGCAAAAATATTCTGTATTCCCCGTCGGAGAAGGAGCCGTCGCTTCTGGATGTTGCGGTGTTGTTTTTTGTAAACGGAAGTTTTGAGTATTTTTCAACATCTTCTTTGTTTTTTATGTTTGCCCAGCCCCATGCAAAGCCTTTGAGTATTACAAATTTTCCGTTGTATTTTTCAGGGTTCTGGTCAATGTCTTTTATTTTGCACACTATCGGTTTTTGATAGGTGATTTTTTTAATCAAGGTTGTTTTGTTCCCAGCCCTGTCGGTTGCTTCAAACCTGAATGTGTTTTCCCCTTCCTTTAAGTTTAATTTAATTTGTTTTTCGGAATACTCTTTGCCGTTTACCTTGATTTTGCCATCTGTTCCTGATACAAAGCACCTGTCGTAAAGGTTGCATGTTGCAGTGATTTTATTTCCGTAAGCCATGCCTTTGTAAATCTTTCCCTTAAAACTTACCGTTAACGCAGGCTTTGAGTAATCGTTTAAATACAGGCGATAAAAGTCCTCCCCTATTGAAAAGGTGTTATATTCCCCGTCATAACTTGAATAAACTGGAGATGGAAAGCGGTTTGCTAATTTGTCTTTTATCAAGATAAGTTTTTTCAAATAGGTGTCATAAAGGTAAAGTGCGTGTCTTCCGTCTTTTTTTTCTCCAATAAATATTCTGTTTCCCGTTTTTGAAACACCTAAAACAACAGGCTTTTCAAGGTTTAGTTTTAGTATTGCCTTTTTCTTCCTCTTTTTTGCATTGTAAAGCATAAGGCTGCGGTTTTTTGTGTAAACTATTGCGTTTCCGTTTAATGCAGCACCTGATGGTATATCAAATTTGTCTATCTTGAATTCCCTTCCGTTTTTGAAGAGATATAAAGTATTCCCTACCTCCCCTGCATTCCGGTCAATCAGTTTTGAGTAAACCACATAGTTTTCATTTGCGCCGTAAACCGTTTCAACCCTTTCAACTGTTTTCTCCACTTTTTTTCTTTTCAAATCAATGATTAACACTCTTCCGTAAAACAGGCCGTGGTTAGGAGCGTTAAAAAGAATCAATTTGTCTTTAAATGCCCATCCTTTGCTAAAATCTGCGTATTCGTCTATAAAGTTAAACCAGTCTTTTTTAAACGAAGGGTCTTGTTTCCATTCTTCTTTAACCTTTTTTATCGCCGTATAGCCGGGATAGTGTTTTTCGTTAAGGGTTAAAACAAATTTAGATTTGTTTTTCTTAAAATTGTAATTGAATATGTGAAAGCACCTGTTTTCTTTGTCTTTGAAGAGTATATAAATTGAGTTTTTGTAGGGAATTAATATGCTTTTTCTTCCCTTTTTTCCTTTGATTAGAGAGACAATGTCTCTGGTCTGGAAAAAATCGCTGAAATCAGCATTTGTTACCGTCAGGTCATTGAAATCGCTCTTGAAAAAAATCTTTGAGCCGTAAGGTTGAAAGTAATTTAATCCCTTTATGTGAGCGGAAAACATAATAAAGTTTTGTGTTTTTATTGTTTTAACTTTTGTTTTCGGTTTTATGTACCATATTTTGTCTTTGTAAAGTGTCCGGGAAAAACAGAAGCTTGTGAATATCAAAAGGAAAATTATTGTTTTTTTCATTTCTTCCCCCTGTTTTCAATAAATTTTCTATCCGTATTTTAATACTTTTTGGGGGTGGGAAGTGTCTATCTTTCTTCAAGCATTTTTTGTGTTTCAGATTTTACATAATCCCTTAACTCTTGGGCAGTCATTGAGTTTATTGTTTCTATGTCTATGGGTTTGCCTATTTTTAGGGTAACCGTCCCGGGGTTTATAATCCAGGAGCCTTTTCTCTTTCTTTCAAATAGCCCGCAAAGTGCGAGGGGTACAAGCGGCCTGCCACACCTCTTTGCCATTTTAAAGGGAAGTCTTTTGAATTCCTGTAATTTCCCGTCAGGTGTTCTATGCCCTTCGGGAAGTATTACAAGGGATTTGCCCTGTTTCAATCTTTCAATTCCTTTGTTTATAGCGGTTATTGCAAGCCTCGGGTTTTCCCTGTTTATAGGTATGTTTCCCGCCCTTGTAATCACTTTGCCCCATAGAGGCCATTTAAATTGTTCTTCAGCCTCAATGCCCCTTATTGAGCGGGGAAGGTATGCCCCTAAAATAGGAATGTCAAATATGTTCACATGGTTTGCCATGTAAAGGTAGGTTTCGTTTTTGTCTAAATTTTCCAATCCCTCAACCTTAACCTTTATCCCGCAGGCTTTAAGCAATAGTTTTAATAGTGCTTTTACAACAGGGTCGTAGGTTTCTTCTTTAAAAAAGTAGGTGCATATCAACACCGTTATCATTGAAAAGAGGAATACCGTACCCCCGCTAATCCATAAGATTACGGAACGGATTGTTCTCATCTCCAGAACACCTCAATTGCTTTGTGAAGGCATTCAATCTCAACGGGGGATGTGCCTATCATTTCCCCGTCCGGGGTGAGGGTTTTGTTTTCTTCGGTGTATATTGAAAGTTTTTTAGCCTTAAAGGTTTCAACCTCGGGAAGCAAGATGTGTTCTCCTGAGAATATTTTTGGGAATGCGGCTATCATTCTTCTTCTCGTTGTTCTGTTTAAAAGTGTTACATCAAGGTAGCCGTCGTCAATTTTTGCGTCAGGTGCCATTAAAAAGTTTGATGTGTACCTGCTGTTTGAGACTTCAACGAATATGTTGTCCCTTTCTATCTCTTTTCCGTCTATGTTTAAGTTTACTTTAAAGGTGTGAAGGGGGATAAGTTTTATGAAAACCGCTATTGTGTAAGAGATATTGCCGAATATCTTGAGTTTGTGTGCGAGGCCGTTTACATCTGACACAAAACCCAGGCCAACAATGTTGATATAATAGTAAACCCCTTCCTTTGTCGTAAATTTCCCCACATCAACCTTTTTTTTCTTTCCCTTTGAAATAATTTCTATAGCGTCTTTAAAGTTACCTGTTTTTAAATCCATATCCCTGACAAATGCGTTCCCCGTCCCGATTGGGATTATCCCGATAGGCGGTTTTTTAGCGACGCTTTTGTTTCTGAAAATGCCGTTTAATGTTTCAAAAAGTGTGCCGTCACCCCCTGCGGATAGCACTGCGTCATATTTGCTTAAATCCTCGTTTTCTATAAGTTTTATCCCGTGGCCTCTGTGTTCGGTTAGTTTTATTTCAGGGATTATGCCTTTTTCGGAAAGTAGGTTTTTTATCTTTTCCAGGTTTTTAATTGCCCTGCCGTTTGCCGCTTTGGGGTTAAGTATTAAAAGAGCCTTCAATTTTTCCTCCGCACTGTTTTGAAAATTATATCAAAAAAATTGCTTTAAGAGTATAGCGAGCAGAATAGCAATTAAATCTATTGACTATTTGGCGGTATTGGTTGAAAATTATAGTTGACAAAAAATTAGGGGAGAATTGTAAATGAAGAAGTTTTTAATAATTGCGTTATTAATAAGCCTTAACGCTTTTTCCATATCATACGAAAAAATCGGGGAGTGGGGTTTCGGAAAATACCAGCAAATTGCTATGAAGGGGGATATAGTTTACGGCATTTCAAAACAATCAGGCATTTCGGTGATTGATTACTCAGATGTTAACAACCCGGTAAGATTGGGGGAGTTTTCGAGAACTGATGAGTTTCATAATATGCTTATAGAGGGGGATACTGGATTTATTTCCGCTGAAGGCAAAGTTTACATTACGGATGTCTCAAATAATATCCCTGAAACAATTTCCGTAATAGATCTTGATGCCGATTGTTATAGGATGGCGATATCTGATAATAAACTTTATGTGGCGGGGGGGTCTGCGGGTTTAATAGTGCTTGATGTTTCCGATTTGGAGCATCCCTCTGTTTTAGGTTCTTACTTTGATTCTGACAATATGAAAGATGTTGTTGATGTGGCGGTTAATTCTAATGGTGATATCTATGTTATTGATAAAGAGAAAGGGTTGTTTATTTTAAAGACATCCGATTTTCAAACCTATGAGCAAATAGGGAGAATGAGCGGACAAATGTTCAGGGTTAAGTTTTTAAGCGATACCGAGATTGTTTTATCGTATGGCCAGAATGGATTAAGGTTTTACAATTGCGAAAACCCTGACTCTTTAAAGTATTTATCTCAATATACTCAGGTGAATTTCATTTCGGATTTTGTAGTTGACGGAGATACGATTTTTTGTGCAGACAACCACAATGGTTTGCTTGTGCTTGATATTTCTAAGATAGAATCTCCTTCTTTAATAAAAAATGTTGTGATACCTGCGGTATGTTATGCTATAGAAAAAAAAGATAATTATATCTTTTCAGTAAATGGGACTGGTGGTGTTTTGTGCCTTGATATATCAGACCCGACAAATGTTTCTCAGGTTTCTTCATTTGACGATGTATCGTATTGTCTTGATATGGCGTATTTTAATGGGAAACTCTTGCTTGCAGATTTTTACAATGGAATAAAATCCCTTTCTACCGAAAATATTAGCCATATGGAATTATTAGATTTAAAGAGAGGGGAAGGTTACCCTTCGGCGTTAACCTTAAAAGATAATTATATTTACTATGCTGATTCTACAAAAGGTATTGGTGTGTTGAAGATTAATGAAGACGGAACGTTATCGGATGTTAATTATCTTGAATTGGAAGGGAATTTTTTAAGTATTGCTACTTATGGAAATTATCTTATTGCTGCCGGGGAATATGGAGGGCTATATTTATTTGATATTTCTGATAGGGAGAACCCTCAGCTTCTGGATAGAGTGTACCGGTATCAATCCGTTGTGAACGTTAATGTTTCAGGTAGCGGAGTAATTGTTGTGTCAGCAGGTTTTAACGGGGTGAAACTCTGCTCTATAGAAGATGGTGAGCTTGTTGAATTAAATTCGATTGATGTTGATGGTTATGCTCAGGATGCTTTGCTTTTAAACGGCAATCTTTTTGTTGCTGATTTTTATAACGGGTTATGGCTTGATAAAGTTGATGAAGATTTTCAGGTAACCGAAAGTGGACTTTATCTGGAAGGTGAGACTCCCGAATCTCTCTTCTCTGCCGGAAATTATCTGTATGTTGCAAGCGGTTCAAACGGGTTATATGTTTTTAATTTAACAGGCAAATCTCCTGAACAGGTTGCTTACATCGAAACGCATTCAAACGTTAAGGATATGTTTGTTAATGATAATGTTTTGTATATAGCCGAGGGTTTAAGCGGGAAGGTAGATGTTTATTTGATCGTTGCTGACGGGACAAAGGTTTATACCGCTCCATTAAACAATTCCAGGGAGATTGAAATAAGAAATAACTGTGCAAAGAGATCTCTTGTTAATGTGGTGGTTTATAGAAACCTTAAGCCAATCCAGTTTGAGAGGGTGATTCTTGAAGGGAAAGCAAAGTCATCTATATTTTTAAAGAATGGGGATGTGATAAAGTGTATTTCTGCTTCTAATAATATTTCAATCAGACTTTTTCCCGATGTGCCGGGTAAAGATGAATTATCCCTTACGCTATCTAATACCACTGCCAATATGATGCGTGGCAATATTGAACCTGATTCATTTTTTCAGAGGATATCTATTGAAAATGTATCGGATTCAAACGGATATTTCTCTATTTTATTTTTTGACGGAAACGGCAAATTGGTGTCTCAAAGAAAGGTATTTGTTGAGGCGGGAGATTCAAGGGATTTTAATTTTATGTTTTTGGGGTGTTATTCGGTTGAGGTTAGAGGTGAATCAAAGTTTACTGCTACCTTGTTTCAATCGGGAATTTTCAGCAGGAAATTGAATTATTTACAGCCTGTGCGATTAGAATTGTATTGATTTTAATGTAAAAAAGATATATATTAGTTTTTGCCGAGCGGGTATAGCTCAGCTGGTAGAGCGCAAGCTTCCCAAGCTTGAGGTCGCGGGTTCGAAGCCCGTTGCCCGCTCCATTTTTTGTTTATTCGATTATTTTTTTTAAATCTCCGTAATCTACAAATTCTGAAATAATAATTTTAGGTGATTTTACCTTCGCGTTAAGTATTCCCTTTTCCATGTCAAAGTAGTTTTCGCATTCTATATCCCCGTCAATTTTTCCTTTGATTATTGCGCACTTTGCCTTTATATTGCCTATGATTCTCCCGTCTTCAACCTTCAGGCAATCTTTAACCTCAATATTCCCTTCAGCAGTTCCCATTACCTTTAAATCACCTTTGACGGTTAAATCACCTTTAAATTGATTGTTGTCCTCAATAACGGATTCTTTCGGCAACTACAACCCCTTTGCTTTTCTATATGCTTTTAGTCCCTCTTTAAGAATTACCATGGCCTTATCAAGATCGTTTTTGTTGAGTATGTAGGCAATCCTTATCTCGTCCATACCTAACCCTTCAGTTGCGTAAAAGCCATTGCCGGGAGCGACAAGAACTGTCTCGTTATCAAGGTTAAAATCTCTGAGCATAAATGTTGCAAAGTCTATGCAGTCTTTTATGGGCAGTTTTACAAGCATATAGAATGCGCCGTTAGGTATTTTGCAGAAAGCATCTTCTATTTCCGAAATATGCTTCATTATTGTGTCTCTTCTCAGTTTGTATTCATTTCTAATCTTTGAGTAGTACTCTTCTCCTAAGTTGTGTACTTCAATTGCCGCTAATTGTTCTATTGTGGGAGGGCAAAGCCTTGCCTGAGCCATCTTTGTAACAGAATCAATTATATCTTTGTTTTTTGAGACAATACACCCTATCCTTGCGCCGCAAAGTGAAAACCTTTTTGAAAGAGAGTCAGTAATAATGCCGTATTCTTCAAACCCCTCTTTTTCTAAAATTGAGTTGTGTTTCCCCTCATAGACAAATTCCCTGTAAACCTCGTCAGAAACAAGAAAGATGTTGTGTCTTTTACACAAATTTTTTAATGCCTCTATTTCTTTTTCGGTGTAGGAGTATCCCGTCGGGTTTCCGGGATTGCATATCATAATTGCTTTTGTCTTAGAGTTAATTTTCTTCTCCATTTCCTCAATAGGAGGTAAAGCGTAACCGTTTTCAGGTTTTGAGGTTACAGGCACTATGTTTATCCCTGCCATATTTGCAAATCCGTTGTAGTTTGCGTAAAAAGGTTCCGGGATAATTACCTCATCTCCCGGGTCACATATTGCAGCAAAAACAAAGATTATGGCTTCGCTTCCCCCTGTTGTTACGACTATATCTTCCCAATCAACGTTTATTCCGTATGATTGATAGTATTTTGCAAGGATTTTCCTATATTCGGGGAGTCCTGCTGAAGGCCCGTATTTTACAACCTTTTCATTTAGGTTTTTTAAGACATTTAAATATTCTTTCGGTGTTTCTATGTCAGGTTGCCCTATGTTTAAAGGGTAAACCTTTTTCCCGCTTTCTTTAACCTCTAATAAAACGGGTTCAAGCCTTCTCATCGGTGATGCAGGCTGAATATCCCCTCTGTTTGACAGTTTAGGCGCCATATCTACTCCTTTAAAATTACTTACAAACCTATTTTAGATTAAAAAAAATAAAGTTAAAAGGGAAGTTTTTATATTATCGATTTACAGAGCTCCAGTATTCTCTTTATCTCAACCTTTAGTATTTCCCCTATCTCTTCATATCTCTCGTGTTCCTGACAGTAAACCATTCTGTCAAAAACAGACAGGGAATTTTCCAAAATATTTTCTTTTTTAGGATGGTTTGTAGTATCAATATAGGCGAGTATTGAGTTAATTCCTTCCAGAATGTTCTCAAGTAAAACATTTGCCCTTGTTAAGTCATATAGTTTAAAAGCGGTTGCGGCGGGTGTTAAAAGCCCTTCAATTTCGTCAACGCTTTCCAAAAAAAGCCTTTTTGTTTTTTCTTTGAAAACTTCAACTTTTTCCATAAAAATAACTATTTCAAAATAATTTGACGGGTTTATTTCTTTTAACTGTTCTTCTTCAAAATGGGTTAGTATCCACCCGTCCAATCTGACTTTTTCTACAAGGTATTTTCCTTTTTCTTTTTCCACAAAGTAATTTAACAGTGTAAAAAGGGAAGAATGCCTGTTTTTTATCTCAGGATCAACCTGAATTTTCATAAATCACCTTTAAGTGAGTATGTGTACCATGTTGTAAGCGACTGTAAAATATATAATTGTACCCATAATATCGTTTGATGCCGCAACAAAAGGCCCGGTTGCGACCGCCGGGTCAACTCCTATCTTTTTCAAGAATATAGGTAAAAAACTGCCGTACACGGAGGAATTAATTATTGCTATAAACATTGCAGTGCCTACCGATAAACTCACGACATATCGCTGAAGGTGAACCGGTTTAGCGAGAAAATATGAAAAAATAAAAGCAATTGTTGCGTAAAGTGTGCCGATTATAAGCCCCACCTTAAATTGAGTGCTGAATATTTCTTTCCAGATATTTCCTTCCATTTCGTTAATAGCCAATTCCCTTGCCATAATAGTTGAACTTTGTATCCCGATGTTTCCCGCGGCGGCGTTTATCATAGGCATAAAAACCACGAAAATGGCAAAGTACGCAAATTTTACAGAGATAAAATCAAGCAATGAGGCTACTATAAATGTTCCGGCAAACGCCGGCAACAACCAGGGTAACCTAATCTTTGCGATTTTCAGTGGATGGCCTTTGTATAAAATTTCCTCTTCGGAAGTACCGGCCAACCTGTAAATATCTTCAGCCGCTTCTTCCTTGATAATGTCAATAACGTCGTCAACCGTGATAATCCCTACCAATTTGCCGTCATGGTCAACAACGGGGATTGCGAGTAAGTCATACTGAGAAACAAGTTTGGCAACCTCTTCCTGGTCCGTGTCAACCCTGACGGAAATAATGTCTTTTTGCATTACTTCTTTTAACTTGGAGTTGGGGTTTGACAGAAGCAATTGCCTTAAAGACATAACCCCGGTTAATCTATCATGGTCGTCAACAAGGTAAAGGTAAAATACCATTTCAGCCTTGTCTTCCAATTGATGAAGTTTTTCAATAGCCTCTTTAACCGTAAGGTTGTGATTTAAGTAGAAAAAGTCTGTTGTCATTATCCTTCCGGCTGTTTCATCCTGGTAGAGAAGTTGCTCTTCTACCTTTTCATTATCCTGGATTAACTGAAGGATTTTCTCTTTCTTGTCTTCATCTTCTATGTGGTCAAGGATAGCTACAACATCGTCTGTGCTTAAGTTTTTCAAAATCAAAGCTATTGTTTCTTCATCAAATAAATCAAGGACACTTTTAATTAAATGTTCTTCAAGTTCTACCAATACCTCCGATGCCTTTTCAATATTATGTTCAATCATAAATTTAAACAGTTTTTCCCTGTTTATCGGCTTTAAAATCTCAATTGCGGCGGCAATATCCGAAGGGTGTGCCTTGTTTATAAGGTTTTTAAGGTTAGGCACCATATTGCGCCGCAAAAATTTTCTTATAGACTCTGCAAGCAAAAGTATCTTAGAATTCAAAAAAATCCCCTTACATTAAAATTTCAATCTATTATAACGCATCCTTGATTTAAGGACAAACTTTATAAGGTAAAGGCCGTAAAAAAAGCCCCCAATGTGTGCAAACCAGGCTACCCCGCCTAAATGTTGTCCAATACTTAACGAAGTTATCCCGTTAATAATTTGAAAAAATATCCAGAAGCCTATAAGAATAGCCGCAGGCATTGTGAAAATCCTGAAGATAAAGATAAAGAAGAAAAGCACATAAACCCTTGCATTGGGATACAAAAGCAGATAAGCTCCTAAAACCGCTGAAACAGCCCCGCTTGCCCCTATTACAGGCATTGTTGAAGCAGGGTTGAAAACAGTATGAATCAGTGCCGAAGCCACACCCCCTGCAATATAAAAAATAAAGAAATTAAAGTGGCCTAAAAAATCCTCAACATTGTCCCCGAATATCCAGAGATACCACATATTTCCCACTAAATGCGCAAGGTTTGCATGCAAAAACATAGAGGTAAGTACGGTAAAGATAGGGTTAACATTCGGTGATATATAAAGGTTTTGCATATGGATAAGTTCAGCAGGTATAAGCCCGTAATTAAGGATTATTGATTGGAAACGGTAAGCACCTCCCAAAACGGAAAAGAAATATACCACGGTATTTATAATGATAATCCACAAGGTAACGTAAGGGAAAGTTGACGATGGATTGTCATCTTTAAACGGGAAAAACATAAAAACCTCTCATTTATTGAATAACAAAAGCAATTTTAACATAGAACATCCGTTTTTATTGATTGCTATTTTTTGAAAGCGTATATAAGCCCACCTGTAAGTCAGACCAAAATGCAGTATGTTGCAAAAAAGTCTTGACTATTTTGCAAAGTAGTTTAAAATAGTCGTATGATTATTGAAAGAAAAGTTTACAAAGAAAAAATCCTTAATGACCTTAATAAAAAAATGGTGCTCATTGCAGGCCCTCGTCAGGTTGGAAAAACCTTTCTTGCAAAGGAAATCTTAAAGAAGTTTCCCAAAGGGGTTTATTTAAATTACGATTTATTTGAACACAGGGAAATTATAAAGAGAATGGAATGGCTTGAGGATACTGAATTAATTGTCTTTGATGAGTTGCATAAAATGCCTGATTGGAAGAATTATTTGAAAGGTATTTACGACACAAAAAGGGAAAACCTTAAAATTCTTATAACAGGAAGTGCACGGCTTGATTTTTTCAGGCAAACAGGAGACTCCCTTACAGGCAGATACTTTTTGCACCACCTTTTCCCTTTAACTTTAAGTGAATTAAAGCAGGATGGTATAGAGGTTAAAATTGACAGGTTTTTTGAAAGAGGGTGCTTTCCCGAAACTTTTCTATCAGAGGATTTAGACGATGTTGCAAGATGGCGTAATCAGTATGTTGATACAATTTTAAGGGAAGAGGTTTTTAGCCTTGAAAAAATTGATAAATTAAAAGAGTTAAAACTTGTATTTGAAATTTTGAGAAGAAGGGTTGGAAGCCCTGTTTCCTATACATCTATTGCAGAGGATGTTCAGGTTTCCCCAAATACTGTTAAAAAGTATATTTCCATTCTTGAAAACCTTTACCTTGTCTTCAGAATAACCCCTTTTGCAAAGCATATCGCAAGGGCTGTATTGAAAGAGCCTAAAATTTATTTCTTTGACCCTGGTTTGATTGTTGGGGATAAAGGTGTTGTTTTTGAAAATTTTGTAGCAATGTCTCTTTACAAACACGCCACCGCTTTAAAAGATTTTAAAGGCAAAGATATTGAATTAAGGTATTTGAGAACAAGGGATAAAAAGGAAATGGATTTCTGTCTTGTGGAAAATGAAATCCCTCAATTTTTTATTGAAGTTAAATTAAGCGACAGAGAAATTGCAAAGAATTTGCGGTATTTTTCGGAAAAGTATAATGTGAAAGGCATTCAGGTTGTTAAAAATTTAAGAACCGAATATCAATCAGGGAATATAAAGGTTTTAAAGGGGGAAAATTTCTTAAAAAGTCTTTTTTTATAAATGCAGTTTATGTGTTTTTATTGACTTTTATGATGTAAAATCAAAAGGAGAATTGTTTAAAAGATAAGGGAGACTATGAAGAAGTATCCGATTGAAAGGGCATTAATAATTAGCAGAATGATAGACAGGTATCCCATGCTTGCCGATGTTATACGAAAAAAGATGAGGAAGATTTTAGAAAAAGACGGGGTTATTACAAGGGATAAAATCCTTGAAGAGGCAAGGCTGAAGGCTATGGCAGACCAGAGAAGGGAAGGGTTAACAGACCCTGTAAATCAGGAATCTGCCGAGAAGTGGGAAGCAAGGGTAAGGGAGCACCGCAAGCAGTTAACCGATTTTTACTTTGCATTAAACTATTCTGTTGAAGACGCCATAAATATTATTGAAGAAGTTAAAATGACCAATTTGCAACTTCAGGAATTGCTTGAAAATGAAGAGTTTTCCTTTGAGTTGTTCAAAGAGGCTGAAGATTACTTAAAAACAAAAGACATATCAGACTTTGACGAAGACCCGAAAATGGAGCACATAAAGGTTAACATTATAAGAAACTTTATCTCTGAAAAACTGGACTTTATCTCAATTGCAAAGAAATACTTTACTTTCAAAGACTTGCAGGAGATTAAGGCAAGGATTATAGGAAGCGGCAAGATAGGCGGAAAGGCGGCAGGGCTTTTGCTTGCCTATTCAATTTTGAAAAAGGAAAGGGGAAAAAACCCCGATTTCCCCAAAGTAAACATACCTGCCTGCTATTTCTTATGCTCAGAAGTGTTTTACAGGTTTTTTGAGCACAACAATGCCCTTGACTTTCAAACAATAAAATACAAGCCTATTGAAGAGATTGAAAGGCTTTTCCCTGAAATAAAAGCAAGGATAATGTCCTTTTCCTTTCCGGACGACATAGTTATTAAACTCAGGGCTTTGCTTGAAAAGTATAGAAATACCCCTATGGTGGTAAGGTCTTCCAGTTTGCTTGAGGACGACACAAACTCTTCCTTTGCAGGAAAGTATGAAAGCATGTTTGTGGCAAACAACAAATCAATGGAAGAGAATTTGCACAGCCTTTTGAATGCTATTAAAGAGGTTTATTGTTCTGTTTTTTCGCCTGACGCAATTGCTTACAGAAGGGAGAAAAACCTTATTGACTACGACGAAAAGATGGCTGTTTTAATCCAGAATGTCATAGGTGTTGAAAGGGAAAATTATTTTGCCCCATTTTTTGCAGGGGTTGGTTTTTCCTTCAATATGTTCAGATGGTCAAGCAGGATTAACCCTGAAGAGGGCTTGTTAAGGCTTGTTTTAGGTTTAGGCACAAGGGCTGTGGGAAGGGTTGGAAGCGATTACCCTAAAATGGTTGCCTTGAGCCACCCAAATTTAAGGCCTGAAAAGAGTGTTAAAGACATAAAAAAATACTCCCAGAAGTATGTTGATGTTTTAAACCTTGAAAGCGAGAAGATAGAGGAAATAAGCGTAAGAAAGGCTTTGAAATTGTGCTCAAAGTTTGAAAAAGACCTTGTCTTTCAATTTGACGCAGGGGGTTATTTCAGCGAATCCTTTTTCCAGACGGAGCAAAACCTCTTTCCCGTAATTACCTTTAAAAAACTGTTTCAAAGAACAAACTTTGCCGAGGATTTTAAAAAGATTTTAAATGTTTTGAAAAAGGCATACAAAACAGAGGTTGACACTGAATTTGCCGTTTTGGTTGATGAAGACACAAGGGATTTGAAATTCTTTTTGCTTCAATGCAGGCCTCTTTCCCTTCCCGGAGTGAAGGAGAATGTTGAACTTCCAAGGGTAAAGAATAAGAAAAACCTTCTATTTGATGTTAAAGGCCTTTCGCCCTGCGGCATTGCCAAGGGCATAGAGTATATTGTCTATGTTGAGCCTGACAAATACAATTCTCTGTCTGACGAAGCAAAAAAACTTGAAATTGGAAGGATTGTTGGGCTTCTCAACAGAAAACTTCCCGCAAAGAAGTTTGTTTTAATGGGCCCGGGAAGGTGGGGAACAACTGATTTAAAATTGGGAGTAAAGGTTGGTTACGGAGACATAAACAACACTGCTGTTTTGATTGAACTTGCCACCGTAAGCGAGGTTTTCTCTTCAGAGGTTTCTTATGGCACTCACTTTTTTCAGGATTTAGTTGAGGCAAACATCTATCCTTTATCCATTTACCTTGATAAAGAGGGCAACTTTTTCAACAGGGAATTTTTAGAAAAAGCAGAAAACAAATTGTCAGATTTCCTTGAAGGTTATGGAGATTTTTCCCCCTATGTCAGGGTTGTTGATGTTAAAAAGGAAACTAAAGGCAAACTTCTCAATATCTATATGAGTTTGAAAAAACTCCGTTCAATAGGCGTTTTCAAGAAATGATTACCTCAAGAGAGAATGAAAAGATAAAATACCTCAAAAAATTAACTTCAACCAAACACAGGAAAAAAGAGGGCAGGTTTTTAGTTGACGATTTGAAAACTTACAATGAGGGGATAAAAAGGGGGTTTAAGCCTTTATCTCTGTTTGTTTCAAAGGATTTTGAAAATTTAAAAATCCCTGAAAACTGCAGGGTATTTGAGGTAAAGCACTCTGTTTTAGCCTCTGTTTCATCCCAGCCTTCATTTTCAGGCTTGATAGGTGTTTTTGAAATTCCCGATTACAGCGAAACTATATTTGAGTCAGATAGAATAGCGGTTTTAGACGGTGTGCAAAACCCTGAAAATGTAGGGGCTGTTTTGCGAAACGCTGCGCTGTTCGGCTTCCAATCAGTTGTTTTAACATCAAACTCGGCAGACCCCTTTTCCTTGAAATCTGTCAGGGCTTCCAAAGGTGGCATATTCCATGTAAAAACCCGGAGGCTGGTAAATTCCTTAATCTTTGATAAATTGCAGGAAATTCCCAATGTATTCTTTGCTGAAAAAGAGGGCGGCGAAGATATCTGTTCCTTGAAAATCCCAGATGAGAAGATTGCTATTGTTTTAGGCTCTGAGGGAAGCGGAATTGAGGAAGGGTTTAAACAAATCCAACACAGAAAAATCACCATTCCCACAACCGAGGCAATAGACTCTTTAAATGTTGCCGTATCCTGTGGCATAATAATGTCTCGTGTGTTTAGCGGGAGGTGAGATGAACAAGGCCACGGTGCTAATTTCTAAAAAATTGAGCGAAAAAGAGAAGTTTAAGGCAATTTTCAAATGCAAATATGCATACTTTTTAAAAAGCGAGAGAGAATTTAAAGATATTGTTAAAAAATTGAAAAAAAATTGCGAGGTTATCACTCTGTTAGCCCCCCCAAAATTCTCTTTTGAGGGTTTAAGGGATTACATAAGGGAAAAGAAAAGGGAAGGGGTTAAATTTGCAATTGTTTATAAATCCTTCTCCCCATTTCAAATTTACCCCTTTGAGTGGATAGGGGATTACGCACTTTTTCCTTTGAAGGGGTTTATAAGCGGAAACGCAAAAACAAGGGGCTATGTCTTTCTCTCAAAAGAACAGGCTTTTAAAAACCTTGAAACTGATTTCCCCCCTATGCCATACCTTGAAACCCTTGAAGCAAGGAGAAAATTGGCAGAGCAGACAACCCTGTTTTTAATTAGAAAGATAGACGGTTTCAAAAGCATATTCAAAGAAATTTACTTTCCCTATTTAACAGACAAAAAGAATGCAAAGAGTTTTCTCAAGTCTCAAGGCAATGTTTTTTCAATTAAATTTGAATCAATTGATACTGCCGAAAAATTT
>JALWHA010000021.1 GCA_027038695.1 Acidobacteriota bacterium | reverse complement strand
AGTTTTCACAGTGTTTTTATAAATAGTATTTTGCGTAGTGTCAACATTCTGAAAAAAAGCACTGTAGTTGCTTTCCAATTTTTTATTTTTTTCTAAAATTCCGTACAGATAGTCAAATGAGGAATACCCTTCAGAAAAAAATGTTTTTCTAAATAAACTGAAATCTTCTTGTTGCTGCCCGCTTTCAGAGTTTAAATAAATCCTGTTTAAAGAATTTTGCAATTGATAATCAAAATTCTGAGAAACAGCGGGAAGAGAAAATAAAAACAGAAAAAACAAAAGTAAAACTGCGCCTGGCTTTAACTTTTCCATACCCTTAAACTCCCCGTATTTAACTAACTTAATTCCCTTAAATTTTAACATTAAAAAACGAAATTCCAATATATTTTTTAATCTTTTTCAATATCAATATCTTTATAATAGAGAGTTGAAACCTGTTCGGATATTAACCCCATTAACAGAGTAAAAATTGAAGAGAGAATAAGGATACCGGTAAAAAGAGTATATTTCCCCGACACAAACAACCTATACAAAAAATGGATAATCGCACTTATAAACAACAACACTGAAACAGGAAAAAATATCTTCATCGGACTAAACAGAGTGGTGATTTTAGCGATTATTTTAAAGAATTTCAACCCGTCCCTGATGATTCTAATCTTGCTTTTTCCCTTTCGTTTTCTTGTGGTTATAGGAATATAAGCAAGAGAATAACCGACCTTTAAAAACGCCAGAGTACTTGTGGAGGGATAAGAAAATCCGTTAGGGAACATATAAAGAAACTTTGATATTAAACTCCTCTTTGCCCCTCTCAGCCCGCTTGTTAAGTCTTTTATTTCAAAGTCAGCCACATAACTTGCCAATTTATTGTAAACGGCATTGCCCAAAGCCCTAAAAAAACTTGCCTGAGATTTAGAATCCCTTGCTCCTACCACAAGGTGGTAACCTTCCTCCAATTTTTCAAGAATCCTTCCTATGTCTTCAGGATAATGCTGTCCATCCCCGTCAATCATAATCACATATTCGCCTTCAGCATTCCTAATTCCCGTTTTTACGGCACCGCCGTTCCCTATATTGTGCTTGTGGTGAATAACCTTTAAAACTTCGCTTTTAAAAGCGGAAAGTATTTCCGCGGTTCCGTCAGTAGAACCGTCGTCTACCACTATAATTTCATATCTAAAACTAAAGCCTTTGCAAAATTCTATTATCTCGCTCAAAAAATTTTCTATATTCTCTTTCTCGTTAAAAACGGGAATTATAACGGACAATTTCATCTATTACCCCTAATTAAAAGAAATTTTTACATCTTGCCTGTCTTCTTCCTGAGCCTCAAAAAGAGGAAAAGGTTTATAACTTAACATTCTCGCAATAAATACGTCCGGGATCTGTTCAATAGCGGTGTTAAAAGCGGTAGCGGAGAAATTATACATCTCTCTTCTATCGGCGATAGAGTTTTCAATATCGGTGATCCTTCTTTGAAGGTTTAAAAAGTTTTCGTTTGCTTTCAATTCAGGATACCTTTCCGATAATGCGAACAACTGCCTTAAAGCAGCCGTTATCATATTGTTAGCTTCAAGTTTTTCGTCAATTGTGTTCGCATTAGTGTACATATTTCTTGCTTTAATAACATTTTCAAGAGTTTCCCTTTCATGTTTCGTATACCCCTTTACGGTTTCTACAAGTTTAGGAATCTCGTCGTGTCTCTGTTTCAACAGTACGTCAATATTTGCAAAAGCCTGAGGAACCTGATTCTTTAAAGCAACAAGCCTGTTATAAACCCCTATGAAGTATGCAATTAAAATAAATACAATAAAAATCAAAACCCCTAAAAAGATCATACCGACCATAAAACC
>JALWHA010000020.1 GCA_027038695.1 Acidobacteriota bacterium | reverse complement strand
ATCTTAATCGGCATATATTTTATTGTACCTTTTTCTTTTTTAGTTAAGAAAAATCTTGACGAACTGAAAAACTCCTAAAAAATAAAATATCATTTTATATTTGATTTTATCGATATTCTATGTTAAATTATTTAGAAATAGGTTTTATGTATGACTGACGACAATTTTTTCGACATTTCCGAATTAATTGATGATTATTATTCTGACTCTCTTAGTCTGATAGAAGGTATGGAGTCTATCCTCCTAAAAATAGATAAAGAATTTTCCGAAAACAGCGATATTATATTGGAAATTAAGAATATTTTGGGGCCTCTTCATACATTGAAAGGGAACTCAGGTATGCTGGGGTTTATGCTGACCCAAAATTATGTTCACGCAATAGAGGGAATAATAAAAAAATTTCTTGATGACCCCAAAGAAGAATACAGAAAAAATCTGATAAATCTTATTTTAAACAGTATAGTCGTATTAAGGAAATCTCTTAACAGTATTGTAAATACAAAAAAGGAACCTGAAGACCTTGAAAGTAGATTAAAAGAGATAGAAGAGATAAACAACAATCTCGATAAACTGAAAGAGAAAAAAGAATCTAAAGTTCTGGAAGACGAGGACGAAAAAGACTTCTTATTTCAAAAAGATTCCCAACTTATTAAAGTTGATTTTTCAAAACTCGATAAACAGATTAATCTGCTTGGCGAACTTTTAATAAACATGACTCTTTTGGATCAAATTGAGAACGCTTTGACTGAAAAATATCCCAATGATAAAGATATTAAGGAACTTTCCAATATCGCTCAAATAATGAACAAAAAGGTAACCGAATTGCAGGAAGCGGTTATGGCAATAAGATTGCTACCTTTAAGGAAGGTTTTCTCTCTTTTGCCGAGAATAGTCAGGGACATATCAAAAGAGTTGGGGAAAGAAATAGATATTGTCATAAAAGGAGAAGAGACGGAATTGGATAAAACCGTAATTGATCAACTTGGAGAGCCTCTCCTGCATATAATAAGAAATTCGATAGACCACGGAATAGAAACACCCGAAGAAAGAGAAAAAAAAGGTAAAAGCAGACGAGGTAAAATAACTGTGTCTGCAAGACAGGAAAGCAACCTTATTATAATAGAAATCGAAGATGACGGTAGAGGGATAGACAGAAAAAAAGTTTTTGAAAAAGCGGCTAAAAAAGGGATTGTCTCAAAAGGGACAAGATTAAGCAAAAACGAAATTTACGACCTTATTTTCAGCCCGGGATTTTCAACTAAAGACGAGATTTCAACAACATCCGGACGGGGGATAGGACTGGATGTTGTCAAAAGCGTTATTAACAGCCTAAACGGAAGTATTTCCGTGGAATCCATAGAGGGCTATAATACTAAATTTACCATTAAATTACCGTTAACATTGGCGATAGTAAAGACACTTATGGTAAATGTTAAGAATGAAATTTATGCGATCCCCACCGGTCTTATAATTGAATCGTTAAAAATACGAAAAGAAGAGCTGAAAAATATTAGAGGAAGGGATGTTTACATACTTAGAGAAAAAATTATTCCCGTATTCTTTTTACACGATCTGGTTGAATTGGAGATTACAGATCAATCCGATTTTTATCTGGTTATTGTGGAAAAAAACGGAATAAAATTAGGTATTATAGTTGACTCGTTAATCGGTCAACAGGAGATCGTAATAAAGAAAATGGACGAAATGGTAAACAACGAACTTATTGTCGGAGCTACGATTTTAGGCAACGGAGAAGTCGTACTGATTTTAGATGTATCATATATCTTTCAGGAAGGAAATGTTACCGGAGATTTAGATGTACAGGGAATTTTATAAATTAAACAAAAAAGCTTT
>JALWHA010000019.1 GCA_027038695.1 Acidobacteriota bacterium | reverse complement strand
AGCATTTTAACCATGCCTCTGCCCTTCAAAAAAGTTTGAGAGGGGGAGACGCAAATGCGGCAATCTACTACATAGCGAAAATGATTGAGGCGGGGGAAGACCCTGAATTTATTGCAAGGAGAATGTTTGTCTGCGCAGCGGAAGACATAGGAAACGAAGACCCATTTGCAACAGTTCTTGCTGCTGCTGTGCTTTATGCGGTTAAGAATTTAGGCTTACCTGAAGCAAGGATTCACCTGTCACAACTTGCAACATACCTTGCAAGGGCTGAAAAATCAAATGAAACAATAGTCTCAATAGACAAAGCGATTGAAGACATAAAAAACGGTTTAGTTTTTGATGTACCCCCTCACTTAAAAGATACCCATTACAAAAACGCAGACAGAATATCCGGGGCAAAAGGCTATATTTACACCCACTCAAACCCCTTTGCCGAACAAAGTTTCCTGCCTGAGCAATTGAAAGACAGAAAATACATATCCCAATCTGAAATAAAACAACTTCCTGAAGAGATTGAAAAAGAAATATTAAATACCCTGCAACGGTACGACGGGGAAAAGATAAACTTAAACACTCTTTCCGAAATTTTAAAAATGGAAAAATGGAAACTGAAAAAAGCATTACGCTACTTAATAAAATCAAAAAAAATCAAAATCACAAAAGACATGGTTCTTATCATTCTCAAAAAATAAAAAAAACAGCCTATTTCAGGCCGGCTCCAATTACCGCTAAATTTCTTATTTACCTGGTGCCGGTGCGGTCCAGCCTATACAGAGATATATCTTTATTGCCGTGAGTGTAACTTTCAGTGAAACCGCTTACCGCATAACCCCCGTTGGATGTGTGATATAATCCGTAACCTGCATCATTATTGCTTCCATCTAAATGTCTTAACCAGTCTTTGGCATAACTTGAGTCAAACTTCCACAATGCTATATATCTGATAAACTGATGGTATAAGTCGAAGTATAACCGCATACTATAAATCCCCCGTCACTTGTCTCCCGCACTACATAGCCCTCTTCTTCATTAGAACCACCGAAGTGCTTAAACCACTCTTTGTTGTTGCTTGAGTCAAATTTGTATACCGCTGCGTCTTTGCCTCCAGTGGTATATATAGTTGTGTAACCGCTTATCAGATAACCTCCGTCACTCGTAAGAAATATTAAGTAGTCTTCTTCGTCATTTACGCCTCCTGAGTGTTTAAACTATTCTACATTGCCGTTACCGTCTTTTGTATAATGCCACATTCCTGCCGCATTTAGAGTAAGACAATGTATAGCCTACTACAAGGAAAGCACTGTTGTTTGTTTGAATTATTGTACTACATACTTCGTCTCAGCTTTCCCTACAGTCTTTAAGCCACACCTTATTACAGTTACCATCCATTTTTTATATAGTACAACATCTTTACCGCCGTTAGTAAAAGGAAAGGTATATGCGGTAATCTGAATACTCTATGTAAATCATATGTTTTTTTTAATTTTATATCTTATTGAATCTAAACAAAATAGGCGGCATTAATAGCCGCCTGAAATTATTTTTTTGACTGAAAGATACTAAAATGCACCTACCAACGAGAACATAAAGGTTCTATCCAAGTCGCCGCTCACCTCTATGGCAAGTACCGATGTTGTGGAGTGGTAGTAAATGTAATCGGTAGATTCTATGTCTACATTGTCAAACAAGTCTTTTACAACTGACTTAAACCTTTCCATTGAGCCTAATTGTATTTCCTTTGTCGCTTTTACTGTTCCATCTGAAGACATAAGGCTTATTGTCACAGTTGCGTCTTCGTTTGACGGATTGGTTATGGCTATGCCGTTCCATAAGTTGTCTCCGCTTATCAATTCAGG
>JALWHA010000018.1 GCA_027038695.1 Acidobacteriota bacterium | reverse complement strand
AAGAAGGCTTGTTCGGGACATAAACAACCTTGTCGTTAAAAACCCTCACCTCTGAAGAGAAGGCAAAAAGAGAAACAAAAAACAAGACAAAAACAAATAACTTTTTCATGATATCCTCCAATTCTACTTTGTTATATTCTACCTTATTAGACGTAAAACGAAATTTTTTTGACTTAAATCAAATTATTACTATTTTTTTAAAAAAACTTTCGCCAATTTATGGGAAAATAGTATAATAATTAAGCAGCAAATAGCAATTTAGGTGCATTTGACTGACTATCAAAACAAAAATAAAATAATTTTCTTTTTTTAAGGAGGGAAAAATAATGAGAGGAACAACTCATGAAATCGGGAAAGAATTTTACCTTATCCGTAGTCAGGAAGAGGATTTTCACAGAAATATTTATTTAAAAAAATTTGTAGGCACTGACGGACACAGCGTAAATATGCTTTTTGACCCGGGAACAGCACTTGATATGCCTGACCTTATAAAACTTACAACAGATAAAATAGGCGGAATGGCAAACGTGCATATGGTATTTTTAAGCCACCAGGACCCTGATTTGACTGCAAATATAGGCAACATTATGAAACTTTCCGCAAAGGCATACCTGATAACCTCTGTTGACACCTGGCGCCTTGTCAAAATGTACGGCTTGCCTCCTAAAAGGACAAAGACTGTTGAAAGTTTTGATTCTCATATTTTAAGAATGAAAAAGTCAGGCCACAAAATTGCATTTGTACCTGCAAGGTACTGCCATTTCAGAGGTGCAATGATGGTTTACGACTACGAAAGTAGAATACTTTTTTCAGGAGACTTTCTTGCAGGTGTAAACACAAGGCAGGGAGATGGAATTTACGCCACAGAAGAGTCCTGGGAAGGGATAAAACTCTTCCACGAATTATATATGCCTTCAACAAAAGCGGTTATCAAAACAATTGAGAGAATTGCTTCACTTAACCCATTCCCTGAAATTATTGCACCTCAGCACGGAGATGTAATTAAAGGCAACCTTGTGGTTGAATTTCTTGACAGGTTGTCAAAGATACAAGTAGGCATAGATCTTGTGGAAGAGATAAACCCCGAAAAAGAACTTGTCCTTCTTGCAATAAACAACTTTTTTGATTTAATGGATAGCACATTCCCGGAATTAAAACAATCTTTTATCTCAAAGTTTCAAAAAGGGAACGAATTCACATCACCATTTCTATTTCACGACGGAAAAGTAACGGCAGTAAAGATTTCCCCAGACAATGCACTTTTGCAGGTTTACAATTTAATAAGTGAAGTTGAAGACAAAGAAAAGAGAACTGACTTAAAAGCAATCTTTATGGATACCTTAGACCAATTACAAATCAAATTTAAAACCGAGGATCAGGAAGTTGAAAGCGTAGAAATGAACCCAAACAACAGTTTCAATCTTGATGACTTTATCGGCTAAAGATAATCTCTCTCTTATTTCCAATAATAAAAGCCCCGAAATTTCGGGGCTTTTATTATTATTCAATATTTTTTTAGTACTTTTCACATCCCAAAAACACTCTTTATTGCATCAAAGAGGGGAGTCGGGTAAATTCCAACAAACAATGTTCCTACAATTGTTAAGAAAACAACTGCTTTTTCGTTTAAACTTAACTCAAACTTCTCGGTAAACTTGTGCTCTTTCAAATACATAACCTTTACCACCCTGAAGTAGTAGTAAAGGGATACCGCTGAAGTTAAAAGCGCAATTGTCACTAAAAAGTAAAGCCCGGAGTTTATTGCGGCTCCGAATAAATAGAATTTACCGAAAAAGCCTATTGTAGGAGGTATGCCTGCAAGAGAAAGCATAAATACAAGCATTATTGCCGAAAGCAGAGGGTGAACCTGTGCCATACCCCTGTAATCGTCTATATTCTCTCCAAAGCCGTCTTTTTTAGAGAGGATAATAACAATAGCGAAAGCGCCAATATTCATAAAGGAATAAGCCACAAGGTACAGAATCATAGCCTTAACGGCAATAGGCGTTCCCGCAATTATCCCCAGAGACATATAACCTGCGTGTGCAATGGAAGAGTACGCAAGCATTCTCTTGATATTTTGCTGCCTTATTGCAGCAAAGTTTCCCCATATCATTGTCATAAAAGAAAGTGCCGCTAAGGCAGGAATCCAATCGTACTTTATACCGGCGAAAGCACCTATAAATATCCTTATAAAAATGGCAAGCGCCGCAGCCTTGGGAGCAACGGACATAAAAGCGGTAATCGGTGTCGGTGCCCCTGTGTAAGCATCGGGAGCCCATTGATGGAAGGGGAAAAGTGCAATCTTAAATCCGAGAGAAACAAGGATAAAAACAACCCCTAAAACCGCAAAAAGGCTTAAACCAGGAGCAACAAGAGGCAATTTATGCAAAAGCAGATCAATCCTGGTAGTTCCAGTCAACCCGTACATTATTGATGCGCCGAATATAAAGAACCCTGAAGAAAATGCTCCCAGAATAAAGTACTTAAAAGCCGCTTCAGGTGAAATGCTTGTGTACTTAAAGTAACCGACAAGCACATAAACAGAGATTGCCATTAACTCCAATGAAACAAAAACGGTAAGCAAATCGTTTGCGGAAGCCATTAAAAACATTCCGCTTATTGAGTAAAGGATTAAGGCAAAGTACTCTGCCGATGAGTACTTGTTTTCATCAATAAAATCAATAGAAAGCAATACCACAAGCAACCCCACCCATAAGGTTATAACCTTAATTAATAAAGAGAAGCCATCTGACTTGTAAAGCCCGAAGAACCCCGTCTTATTTAAAGGAACATTGAACAGGGTTACGGCGGCTATTACAAGTGTTAAAATTGACAACCCTGCAAGAAGGTGAGTTTGCTTTTTAGCGAAAAACGCACCGAACAGAACTACCGTTGCGCCTATAATAAGCACAATCTCAGGCAGCAACAGCGAACTGCTACTTGCTATCTGAGAGAGGATGTTATTCATGGTGTCCCTCTTCTACCTCGTTTTCAGTATCGTTTTTAATCTGTTTAACATCAAACTTAACCTGCTCCCTTGCAAAAAATCCGGGTTGAACCTGTTCAACAAGGTGATTTACCGGAGCATTGAGAGCCCTGAACAAAGGCTTCGGATATAACCCAATCCAGAATGCAAGCAAGATCAAAGGCATAAAGTATGCAACCTCTCTCGGTGTTAAATCTTTCAATACGCCTTTTTTGTGCAGTTCAAGGTTTTCCTCCGAAACCTCGTTAAACATAACCCTCTGATAGAGCCAGAGCATATAAGCGGCGCCTAAAACAATACCCGATGTGGCAATTATTGCCCAGACAGGCTTTGCCTGAAAAGCACCTGCAAGTATTGTAAATTCGCCTATAAATCCGTTTAAGCCCGGAAGGCCTATTGATGACAATGTCATAATCATAAACACGGTTGCGTAAACAGGCATAATCTTTGACAACCCGCCGTACTCTTTTATAAGCCTTGTATGCTTTCTCTCGTAAACAATACCCACAATCAAGAAGAGTGCGCCTGTTGAAATCCCGTGGTTGATCATCTGAATAATTGAGCCGTTTATCCCGTTAGGGTTCAAAGCGAAAAGCCCAAGCATACACATACCCAAATGTGAGACCGAGGAGTATGCGACAAGCTTTTTCATATCTTTCTGAATCAAAGCGACCAACGCTCCGTAGATAATTCCCACTATTGCAAGAAACACGAAATAAGGAAGCAGCGCCTTTGTCGCATCGGGAAAAATTGGAAGCAAGAACCTTAAGAAGCCGTATGTGCCCATCTTCAAGAGAACACCGGCAAGGATAACTGAACCTGCTGTAGGCGCTTCAACGTGAGCATCAGGCAACCATGTATGGAAGGGAAACATCGGCACTTTAATGGCAAAACCCAAAAAGAAAGCAATTGCAAGCAGATACTGCCATGTTTTGGAAGTATGCGCAGCGATGTAAGAAGCAAGGTGGTGGTAAGACTGAATATCAAATGTCCACACACCGTTTACCTTGTGGTTATAGAAGTAAAGTGCAAGAATTGCAACAAGCATTAAAACAGAACCTGCAAGGGTATAAAGAAAGAACTTGATAGCGGCGTACATTTTTCTCGGCCCGCCCCATACTCCGATAAGGAAGTACATAGGAACAAGCATTACTTCCCAGAAAACATAGAACAGGAAGAAATCCTGCGCCACAAAAACCCCTAACATACCTGTCTGCAAGAGAAGTAAAAGCACATAGTACTCTTTTTCCCTATGCTTAATAGCCTCAAATGAGGACCATATGGCAATAAATCCCAATAAGGTTGTTAAAAGAATCAAAACCAAAGAGATACCGTCAATTCCTACCGCATACTTAATGCCTAAAGACGGGATCCAATTTACACTTTCCTGAAACTGCATCTTCCATGTAGTCGGGTCATAGTAGAACCACAACGGAAGAGAGATGATAAAGTCAACAACCGCAACGAAGAATGCGGCATACTTTATCGCCTTTTTATTCTCTTTGTTTAAGAAAAGTGCAATCAGGATCGCTCCAAGTGTCGGTAAGAAGGTTACAATTGTTAAAATTGGAAACCCTAACACATTGTTCACATTACTCATTTACCCACTCTCCTCTTTCTTTATCTAAAAATGTAATAACCGATTAAAACCAGGAACCCTAAAGCCATAACAAAAGCATAGGTTTGAATATATCCTGTCTGAACCCTTCTGAACAAATAACCTATGCCCTCAACAGTCTGCCCTACAATGTTCACAAGACCGTCAACCACAATTCTGTCAAAGTATCCGCTTGCCTCTGAAACAAGGATTGTGAAATGCCTTGCGCCGTTAACTATTCCGTCAACAACCCATACGTCAAAGCCCCAGAGGTAAGTGCCTAAATTCTTTGTAGCCTGAATAAAAAGCGCTTCGTATATCTCGTCAACAAAGAATTTGTTGTGAACAACGTGGAAAACTCCGTTGAACGTGGAAACAAACTTCTTCGGCAATTCCGGGTTCTTAATATAAAAGAGGTAAGCAATCGCTATGCCAATCAAAGCAACAACAATTGAAATCCCCATAAAACCGAACTCAACAGCCTCGCTTGCATGGTGAGCGGCACGTAAGAAATGCGGGTGCCTTAAAGCAGGCTCAAGCCACTCTTCAAGCAAATTCGGAATATGCCCAAAATATTTTCCTAAAAGTTCTGGAAATCCCAGATATCCGCCTAAAAGCGAACCTGTGGCCAATATAATTAGCGGCCAGGTCATAACGGAAGGGGATTCGTGAATATTCTTTTTCTCCTCTTCGGTTCCCTTAAACTCACCGAAGAATGTCATAAAAACAAGCCTGAACATATAGAATGCGGTAAAACCTGCGGCTACTGCGCCTAAGAACCAGTAGAACCAGTATATCTTATAGCCGTAAACAAGAGCCATCTCCGCATTTTTCCATAGGATCTCGTCTTTGGAAAAAAAGCCCGAAAAACCGGGAATTCCTGATATTGCAAGAGTCGCGATAAGAAAAGTCCAGTATGTTTTAGGCATCAATTTCCTTATGCCCCCCATATTTCTCATATCCTGAGGGTCTTTATGGTGCTCACCAACCTTGTGGTAAGCGTGGTGCATAGCGTGAATAATTGAACCTGAACCAAGGAACAGGCAGGCCTTAAAGAATGCGTGTGTCATAACGTGGAAGATCCCTGCCCAATACGCGGCCGCTCCCATAGCCATAAACATATAGCCTAACTGAGAAACGGTTGAATAAGCAAGAACCTTCTTTATATCATACTGCGCCGTGCCTATAATGGCAGAGAAAAGTGCTGTGGTCGCTCCAATTAAACCAACAACCATCAAAGCAATAGGTGCATTTGAATAAATTGCACTTGTTCTTGCAATCATATACAAGCCTGATGTAACCATTGTCGCTGCGTGAATAAGTGCGGATACCGGGGTCGGGCCTGCCATTGCATCAGGAAGCCAGATGTATAACGGAATCTGAGCGGATTTACCTGTTGCCCCGATAAACAAACAAACCCCTATAATATTGAAAAGCATCTGTCCCGAAAGGTGCCAGCCTGCAAAGTTAAACCCCATATGGTAAACCTCGGGAACCCTTGCAAGAACCTGATCAAAGTTCAAAGAGCCGAATGCAACAAATATAAACATCAAGCCTATGGCAAAACCGAAGTCACCTACCCTGTTTGTGATAAAAGCCTTTTTGCCTGCGTCTGATGCAAACTTTTTATCAAAGTAGTAACCTATGAGAAGGTATGAACAAAGCCCTACTCCTTCCCAGCCTATAAACATCATCAAGTAATTTCCGCCTAAAACAAGGATTAGCATTGAGCCCATAAAGAGGTTAAGGTATGCAAAGTACCTTGCAAAACCCTCTTCTTCCCACATATACCCGATTGAGTAAATGTGGATAACAAAGCCCACACCTGTAACTATAAGCCCCATAACGGCTGAAAGCGGGTCTAACTTAAACTCCCAGGCAATGTTAAATACGGAGTTTAAATTGTTGGAAATGTGAGCCACACCGACGTTTATCCAATCAAACAGGTGAATGGTAACATTTCTCGCTTCAACCGGCAGTTTGGCAAGTTCTATTACCGAAAGCACCATAAGGATAAACGATAACGCAACGGTTGTGTTTGCAATTGCCGCCACCGTTTTCTTTGAAAAGGTTTTCCTTCCAACAAGACCGTTAAGAAAAGTCCCGATAAACGGGAAAATAGGTATTAACCAGATATACTTCATAAACATAGGCCTATCCCTTCAACTCGTTAAAATGGTCTATTTGAATAGAGTTTTTATTCCTATAAAGAGCCACCGCGATCGCCAGGCCTATGGCCACCTCGCTTGCCGCTACGCACATAACGAATATTGCGAATACCTGCCCAGCCACATTGTCAAGGTACCTTGAGAATGCGATTAAATTAATATTTGCCGCATTCATCATCAATTCAAGTGACATAAGCATAATGAGAGCATTCCTTCTAATCAAAACACCTAATACCCCTATAGAGAAAAGGATAATGGAATAAACTAATACATGGCTTATCGGTATCATTGTTCCGTCCTCGCTTTTGTTAGTATTATTGCGCCAATTAAGGCAACAAGCAAAAGTACCGACGCAATTTCAAAGGGAAGAATAAAGTTTGTGTAAAGACTTGTTGCAACAGCCTCGGTGCTTCCCCCTGCTATGATGTTGTGAACAACCTTAGGTGCCGCACCGAAAGGCATTACGTAAAAAGTAGCCCCTAAAAGAATCATCAACGCCAGTACCAGAATTATTGAAACAAGGGAATAGGTGTTGTAAAGCCTTAAATTCTCTAACTTGTGCAATGCAACAAGGAGAACAACAAACAGGAATAAAACAATTATGCCCCCTGCATACACAAGCAACTGAACAGCCGCAAGGAATTCCGAATCAAACAGGAGATAAATCCCCGCAACAAGTATCATTGTAAAAAGCATTGCAACAACCGAGTGAACCGCATTTTTGGAAAAAACGATCCCAAGAGCGGTTACAATGCTTAACCCCATTATAATATAAATTAAATAATGGGATAAAAACTGACTTAACGCTTCCATCTGCCCCCCCTTACTTCTTGTACTCCACCTTAGGGGTGGGAACATACATTTTTTCTTTTGTTAAGTAAAAATCCTTCCTTGAGTACATAGAAAGTTCGTACTGGTCGTTTAACTTAATCGCGTCAAAGTTGCACGACTCAACACACAATCCGCAGAATATGCATCTGTCCATATCAAAATTGTACTCTTCAGGATACCTTGTCTTCCTGCCCTCTTTTTTACCCGGTTTTATCTCAATAACCTGAGTAGGGCATATCCTTACGCATGCCATACAGCATACGCACTTATCCTCGCCCTGCTCGTCTTTAAGCAAAGTAAGCCTTCCCCTGAACCTCGGGAAGGGTTTTAACTTCTGTTTCGGGTACTGAACGGTTACCGTTTTCTTAAACTGATGCTTGAAGGTAACCGCGGCACCTTTTATCAAATCCTTGTAATTGAACGTCTTTACAAAATTCACTAACCCCTTCACTTTGCCACCTCTTTACTTCAATAAAAAGAATGCGGTAATAAAAATGTTAATCAAGGTTACCGGAATAAAAAACTTCCATCCAATCTGCATCAATTGGTCGTACCTGTACCTCGGATAGGTTGCCCTAATCCACAGGTAACCGAAAAGAAATAAACCGACCTTTAACGCAAACCAGATAAATGAGGGGATATGCAAGAACGCAAGCCCCGGAATCGGTAACCATCCGCCTAAGAAACAGATTGTAGCAATTGACGATACAACAATCATATTAGCGTATTCGGCAAGGTAGAAGAAAGCAAACTTCATACCGGAATACTCCGTGTGAAACCCCGCAACAAGTTCTGTTTCAGCCTCGGGCAAATCGTAAGGAGCCCTGTTGGTCTCCGCAACCGCGCAGGCTATATAAACAATAAAAGCAAGTATCTGCGGGATAAAGAACCACATACCCTTTTGAGCCTCAACAATTCCCCTTGTTGAAAGGGTGTTTGCCATCAAGACCGGCCCTACAAGAGCCAGAGTCAAAGGAACTTCATAAGAAACCATCTGAGCGGCTGAACGAAGCCCGCCTAAAAGGGGATACTTTGAATTTGAAGACCAGCCGCCTAAAAGAATGCCGTAAATCCCGATTGAGGAGATGGCAAGTATGTATAAAATACCGATATTTAAGTCTGCTATAACCGCAGGGATCGGTGTTTTAGCCAGCCCGAACAGTGTGGTCTCGCTTCCCCACGGAACAACCAAAAAGGATAACAACGCAGGAACAATAGCGATTGTAGGCGCAATCCAATAGACAAGTTTGTCAGCCTTTAAGGGGATAATATCCTCTTTTAAAAAGAGTTTCAAACCGTCAGCGATAGGCTGCAACAAACCCCAGGGGCCTACCCTCATCGGTCCCAACCTGACCTGCATAAAGGCAATAACCTTTCTCTCCGCGTATGTCAAAAACAAAACAGTAAGCAAAACAACAATGAAAACCGCAAGGATCTTAGCGGTAGGTAGCAAAACATAAGTCGTAGTAAAATCCATAGTCTCCCCCTACCTGTCTACTTCGCCTAAAACAACGTCAAGGGTACCTATAATCGCCACAACATCGGCTACCATATGCCCCTTGCACATCGGTTTTAATCCCTGAATATTAACAAAAGACGGCCCTCTAACCTTTAACCTGTACGGGCCGGTGCCCTTTCCGTCGCTTATAAGGTAATACCCCAACTCCCCTTTGGGAGCCTCAATTGAGTGGTAAACCTCACCTTTTGGAAGTTTCAAGGTTTTTGGAACCTTTGCCCTGAAATCACCTTCAGGCATACCCTCAAGAGCCTGTTCAACAATCCTTAGAGACTGCCTCATCTCTTTCAGTCTTACCTTATACCTTGCGTATGTATCGCAACCATCTTCAACGGCAACTTCCCAGTCAAACTCGTCGTATGCCTCGTAAGGCTCAACCTTTCTGATATCGTAAGGAACTCCAGAACCCCTTAAAACAGGCCCTGACAAACCGACGTTAATAGCATCTTCCGCCGAAATAACACCAACATTTATCGTCCTCTTCTTCCATATCCTGTTTTCGGTTAACAGGTCTTCGTAATCCTGCATCCTTGACGGGAAGATTTTAATAAATTCCTTCACCTTTTTATCAAAGCCTTCGGGAATATCTTCCTTCAAACCGCCGTACCTGAAGGTGGTTGTTAAAAGCCTTGCCCCCGTGTACATCTCAAACATATCAAGAATCATTTCCCTTTCACGGAAAGCGTAAAGGAAAACAGTCATTGCGCCTATGTCAAGTGCATGTGTGGCAAGCCACAAAAGGTGGGAAGCAATCCTGTTTAACTCCGTTAAAAGAACCCTGAAATACTGCGCTTTTTTCGGGACCTCAACACCGCCTAACTTTTCAAGTGTCTCAATATAGCCTAAATTGTTTGAAACAGCGGCAATATAGTCAAGCCTGTCTGTCAGGGTTAAAGCCTGCAGATAATTGAAATTCTCCGCAAGTTTCTCAACTCCCCTGTGAAGGTAGCCTATTTCAGGCTCCAAATCCACTATAGTTTCGCCATCAAGTTTCAGTTTAAGCCTTAAAACACCGTGAGTGGAAGGGTGCTGCGGCCCCATGTTTAATTCAACTATATCTCTCTTAAACATAAGCCTAATCCTCTTCCCTTAATTTTCTTACCAATCTTGCCGTGTACTCTTCCCTTCCCTCTGCTTTATCGGCATCTTTTCTCAAAGGATGCCCAACCCAATCATGAGGGAGAAGGATTCTTTCAAGGCTGTCTCTTCCTGTAAAAACTATGCCCATTAAATCATAGGCTTCCCTTTCGTGAAAGTCCGCGGTTTTCCATATATCCATAACGGAAGGAACCTTTTCACCGTCATCAAGGAAAACCTTTACCCTCATTCTCTTATTCATCTTCACCGAATAAAAGTGATAGGAAAGCCCGAACCTCTTCGGCGCGCCTTCGTACTTAAGGTAATCAACCGAAGAGATATCCGCAAGGTAATCAAAACCGAAATCCTTTATCTTTTTAAACGTTTCAAGGTAATCTTCATTACTCTCAACAACAATGTTAAACTCGCCTACAGAAACATAAGCCTCTTTAAGGCTATCTCCCAACTCCTTAACAAGGTTCTTCTGCCAGTCCTCGTTCGGTTCCTCTTTGGGAGCAACTACAATCTTCGGTTTAGGTGGAACCTTTTTTGCCGCGGGAGCAGCCTTTTTAGCCTCAGGCTTTGCCGCTTCCTTTTTTACCTCTTCCTTCTTGTTATCTTCAGGAGAGGGATTCTTCTTCAATTCATCAGACATTTATCCCCTCCTTTAGATACTTGTCTTTCAATGAAGACTTCATAATCTTGTCCTGAAGCCTCATAAAGCCGTAAAGGAGAGACTCAGGCCTCGGCGGACAACCGGGGATATAAACATCAACCGGCACAATCTTGTCAACACCCTGAAGTGTTGAATAAGAGTTGAACAAACCGCCTGAATTTGCGCAAGCCCCCATTGATATAACCCATTTCGGTTCAGGCATCTGATCGTAAACCTTTCTCAAAACAGGAGCCATCTTCAAGGTAACCGTTCCCGCAACGATCATTAAATCAGACTGCCTCGGAGTGGCCCTGAATATGCCTGCCCCGAACCTATCCATATCAAACCTTGACGCACCTGTCGCCATCATCTCAATGGCACAGCATGCAAGGCCGAAGGTCATAGGCCAAACGGAAGACTTCCTGGCCCAATTGAAAACCCATTCAAGCCTTGTTGTGATCAAAAACTTATCAACTAATTCCTGTGTTACTCCCACTCCAACGCCCCCTTCTTCCATGCATAGACATAACCAAAAATTAATATCACAAGGAAAATGCCCATTTCAACAAACCCGAATAAGCCCAAAGCCCTGTACTTTACAGCCCACGGGTAAAGGAATATTGTTTCAACATCAAAAATCAAAAACACTACCGCAACAATGTAATACCTTACATTAAAGTTTTCCCTTGCTTCGGTGATCTCTTCAACACCGCACTCATAAGGCGAAAGTTTGGATTTGTTAAACTTTGAAGGCCTGAAAAGCCTTGCTATCGCCAGAGTTACAAGCGGGAAAAGAATCGCAATTACAAGGAAAATCAACAACGGAATATACTGTGCGTGGGACAAGGTTCCCTCCTTTTAAATAGAGTCAAGACACAAAAAATCCAATCATTTTAAAAACTACCACAAAATGTGATGTAAATCAATTTTTAAACTGTTTATTCAAATAAATTGAAAAAGAAAACTTAAAAAGATATAATTTAACAAAATAACACCAATAGGGAGAAACTCATGAGTCAGAAAACCAAAAACAAAAATCATTTAATTGCAAAAAAACTCACAATTGAAAACTTTGCAAGAGTAAAAAAAGGAGAACTTGAGTTTGGAAATCTGACAATACTGGTTGGGCCTCAAGCAACAGGCAAAACCCTAACCCTTGAACTTTTGAAACTGATAATTGACTCAAAAGCAATAGTTAACAATTTAAAAAAATACCCGTATAACCTGACTAACGACAAAGAACTTGAATCTCTATTCTTCGGCAAAGGATTAAATCTTTTAAAAGACAATACAAGAATCAAATTTAATGGATATGATTTTGCACCATCTGTAAGAAGCTATAGGGGAAGCAAAGAAAAGATATTCTATATACCTGCGCACAGAGTAATGGCAATAAACGACGGGTGGCCTCAACCATTTCAGGCATTTTCAGTTGATGACCCGTATGTTTTAAGAATTTTCAGTGAAAACATTCGTATACTTTTAGAAAGAATGAAAGGAAACATATTCCCAATTGAAGGGAGATTTAACAAAACAATAAGGGATAAAATCAATGACGCTTTTTTCGGAAATGCAAAGATTATAAAGGGCAAAGAGGATGTTAAACGAAAACTGTTCCTTGAGGTTGATAACAATAAATTACAGTTTTTTACATGGTCAGCAGGCCAGAGGGAATTTGTCCCTTTATTGTTAGGATTATACTTTTTACTCCCTTCAGGAAACATAACCAAACAAAAAGATATTGATGCAGTTGTAATAGAAGAACCTGAAATGGGATTGCACCCAAAAGCAATTGAAACCATTTTTCTTTTAATTTTAGAGTTGTTAAGAAGAAAGTATCAGGTAATAATCTCAACCCATTCTCCTCAAATACTTGAAATGGTCTGGGTTTTACAGGAATTAATCAACCAGAAGAGAAAACTAAAGAATGATTTTGACAAACTTGTAAAAGAGTTTTTAGGCATAAACAACAAACAATTAATCAACACTTTAAAAGAAAATTTTAAGATTAAGATTCATTTTTTCACCCATCAAGATAACTTTATAACTATAAAAGACATTACAAACCTTGAGGAATTTGAAAACACCGACGATTGGGGCGGGCTTACAAAAATTGCAAATAAATCTTCGGAAATAGTATCCAGAATCTACTCGGGAAATTATGACATTTAAAGAAAAAGTTGAAAAAATTGAAGCAATTAAAAATTGTTATTGTGAAGGGTTAAGCGGTATAGAAAAAAAGGACAGAAAAAAAATTGATTTCTCTAACTCAAGAAGTATTGAGGGAAGCGTTAATTTAGACAAATGCCTGAAAAAAGCCTGCCCCAATGACAACAGATGGGATTATGCAATAGGATACAAAAACAAGGTTTACTTTGTTGAAATACACCCTGCAACCGCAGGTGAAAGGAAAAAGGTATTTAAAAAATTAGAGTGGCTTAAAAGAAACAAACAAAATACTGTCTTCAAATCTGATAACAATTATTACTGGATAGGCACAAATGGGATAAAAATTCTCCCTTCAAGCAAATATTATAAAGAAATAAAGAAAAAAGGAATAATGCTCGTTGAATTTCTGAAAGTTTAAACTTCTTCCTTATACCTCAAAAACACATCAAAGACGGCGGAGGAGGTTTTGGCGTCGTTGAGTTGGAGGCGGATTTTTTTGCCGTGGGGAAGGCTTCTTGAATACCATGAGAGAAAGAGTTTCATTTTGTGTTTTGCAAGGTTTTCAGGATAAACCTCTTGAAGTTGTTTAAACTGCTTTTCAATTATGTTTAACAGGGTTTTAACCTCCACCTCTTTTCCGTCTAAAATCTCCTTGAATATCCACGGCTTTTTTATTGCAGCCCTTGCAATCATTACCCCGTCGCATTTTGTTTCAAGCATTTTTATAAGGCTTTCCCCATCAACTATGTCCCCGTTTCCTATTACAGGGATCTTTACTCTTGATTTTAAGTCGGCAATCCATTCATAGTGGACGCTTCCACTGTACATCTGCTTTTTTGTCCTTCCGTGAAAAAACATTGCGTCAACCCCTTCGTTTTCCGCTATCTTTCCTATCTCATTGTAAACAAGGGAATTTTCATTCCAGCCTGCCCTGATTTTTATTGTAAAGGGGATAGATAAAGCCTTTCTCACTTTTTTTATAATCTCTTCAGCCTTTTTCAAATCTGTTAAAAGTGCAGAACCGCCCCCGCTTTTAGTAATATTCTTTGACGGGCAGCCCATGTTTATGTCAATGCCGTCTGCCCCTAAATCTTCAAGCATTTTCGCAGCCATTGCCATTCTTAAAGGGTTTTTCCCAACAATCTGGAAGAAAATCGGCTTTTCGGTATGCTTAAAGTTCAGCATTAAAGCGGTTTTTTCACACCCTCTGGTCAATGCGTCGGAAGATATCATTTCGGAAAAGACGCAGCCTACTCCCCCAAACTCTTTGACAATCTGTCTGAATATGCTGTCGCTTATATCCGCTATGGGAGCGAGAAAGGTAGGCGGAGAAATTTCAAGGTTTCCTATCTTTACCTTTTTTTCCTTAAACTCTTCAATTAAATTTTTATTCATTAAAACCTTTTGTTCTTTTCCCAGTTCCACGCTGTTTTTATTATGTACTCAATATCATTGTACTCAGGCTTCCACCCTAAAACCCTCTTTATCTTTTCATTATCGGCAACCAGAACTGCAGGGTCTCCCTCTCTTCTACTCGCTTCCTCAACATTAAAGTTTATCCCGGAAACCTTTTTTGCGGTGTCAATTATCTCTTTTACGGAATATCCAACCCCGTAGCCGCAGTTAAAGACATCACTTTCTCCGCCGTCAATTAAATAGTTCAAGGCAAGTATGTGAGCCTTTGCTAAATCGTTTACATGAATATAGTCTCTAATGCAGGTGCCGTCTTTTGTGGGGTAATCTGTTCCAAAAATTTTTATGCTTTCCCTTTCCCCCTTTGCAGTTTTCAACACTAAAGGAATAAGGTGGGTTTCCGGGTTGTGGGATTCCCCTATTAAGCCTGACTCGTCAGCCCCTGAAGCGTTGAAATACCTTAAAGCAACATAGTTTATATCCCCGACCGCCGACATATCCTTTAAAACCTCCTCAACTGTAAACTTTGTGTTTCCGTAAGGGTTTATCGGGTTAAGTTCAAAGTGCTCCTTTATAGGGGTTTCTTCGGGGTTTCCGTAAACTGCGGCGGTTGAGGAAAACACAAAGTTCTTTACCCCGTGTTTTTTTAAATCGGTTAAAAGGTTTAAAGTTCCCGAAACATTGTTCTTAAAGAATTTCAGCGGGTCTTTAACAGATTCGCCAACCTCTATAAAGGCGGCAAAGTGTATGCATGCGTCAAAATTTACCTCTTTTAAAAGTTGGGAGAGTTTTTCCGAATCAAGTATATCCCCCCCAACAAGTTTTGAATTTAAAACAGCCTCTTTATGACCGTTTGAAAGATTGTCGTAAACAACAACATTGAAGCCTTCTTCTTCAAGCATCTTCACGGTATGGGAGCCTATATACCCCGCACCGCCTGTTACAAGTATATTTAACTTACCCATTTTTCAATTTCCTTTTTACTAAAAATTTATAGCCAATGCTTCCCGCTAAAAGCAATACGGGAACAACAAGGTTTTTAAAGTCAAAGTTAAGGCCGTATTTTTGATAAAAGGGAAGCGCATAGTACTTTGCTTCAATCAAAGAAGAGTAACGGGGAAACAAAATCTCCCTGAAATTGTAAAGGTAAATCATTAACCCTGAAAAGGCGTTTATAAATACAACCAAAACAGCCCCTATCGCCCTTGAGTTTAAAACAACCTCAAAAAAGAAGACATATGAGTACAAGGTAAAAAGCAGAAAGAAAAGCGATGATAGGGATTTACCAAATTGAGCAAAGCCGAACTTTATGCCGAATATAAGTGCAAAAACAAGGTAAATTAACAAAAGAAACAAATAAGACCTTAGAATATCCCTTTCCTTATCTTCAACAACCATGATCAAATATGCAAAAAAGGCAAATACTACAAAAACCGAATGAAAGTTTTTCCAGAAGATCAAAGAAACAGAACCCTTGGCCTGTAAAGGGATTTTCATAGAAAAGAAAGAAAAAGCATTCTCTTCAATCTTTACCCCGAAAAGAAGCAACACCGAAAAGATAAAAAGTATTATTAAGAGAAAAACCTCAGTTTTTGATAAATTCAAGTATTTTTTTAACAACATCTTCAATCTCCATTCCCGTCGTGTCTATGTAAACAGCGTTTTCAGCCTTTTTTAAAGGTGCAATATCCCTTGAGGAATCCTGTTTATCCCTCTCTAACTGCTGTATTAAAATCTCCTCAAAAGAGATATTTGCGTCAGGGTTTTTCTCCTTTAACTGTAAATACCTTCTCCTTGCCCTCTCTTCAGGGGATGCGTCAAGAAAAAACTTATAATTTGCGTCAGGGAAAACAACAGTGCCTATATCCCTTCCCTCTAAAACGGAAGGCCTTGACAACCCTATCTTCCTCTGCTGTTCGGTTAAAACCTTTCTGACAATTTTTAACTTTGAAAAATCCGACGCAAGTTTTGATATTTCAGGGGTTATTATTTTATCGCTTACATTTTCTCCGTTGAGATATATATTCCCCTCATTGTCAAAGTCAAGTTCAATCCCCTTTAAATCTTCTTCGGTAATCTCGTCTGAAGGCTTTTTACCCTTTCTGTGTAGGTACAAAGCAACAGCCCTGTACATTGCCCCTGTGTTTAAATAAAAGTATCGCAATTTTTTAGCGATAAGTTTTGCTATTGTGCTTTTCCCTGCCCCGGAAGGCCCGTCAATTGCTATAACATTCTTTTTCATTACCCTAACACCTCTTTCAAAGCGTTTAAAAACATCTCGTCGTGCTCCCTTAAACCGAAACTCATTCTAAACCATGTAGGCATATTGTATCCCCCTTTAAGAGGCCTGACAATTACCCCCCTTCTCTGCATTTCATGGAAAACATCCTCAACATCCCTCTGTGTGTCAACGGCAATAAAGTTTCCCTCTTCCGCAAGCACCCTGAAACCCATCTTCTCAATCTCGGGAACCAAAAAAGCCTTTTCCTTTTTTACATGCTCTTTTGATTTTTTAACATGTTCCTCGCAATCAAGGGCTTTAATACAGGCTTCCTGTGCAAGCAAATTAAGGTTAAAGGGGGAGCGCACCTTCTCCAATTTCCTTATTAAATCGGGATTGCCGAAACCGTAGCCAACCCTTAACCCGGCAAGCCCGTATATCTTTGAAAAAGTCCTTAAAATAAGCACATTATCCTTTCGCCATTCTTTAATATACTTCATACTGTCGGGGTATTGAGGATTATCCACAAACTCGTAGTAAGCCTCGTCTAAAACAATTAAAATGTTTTCAGGCACCTTTTCTATAAAGTTGTCCAACTCTTCAGAGGTAATCATGGTTGAAGTGGGGTTGTTGGGGTTTGCAATGTAGATTATCTTTGTCTTGTCGTCAATTGCATTTAAAAAACCGTTTAAGTCATGCCTGTAATCCTTTGCGGGGATTTCCTTAAACCCGTGGTTTGAGGCCAAAGTTGCTATTTTATACATTGCAAAGGCGTATTCTGAAAAAATTGAGTGCTCCCCGTAATCAAGAAAAGCCTTTGCGCAGTATTCAATAATCTCGCAAGAGCCGTTTCCGAATATAATCCAGTCAGGCTCAAGGTTAAACTTGCTTGCAACCTTTTCCCTTAAATAGTAAGCCCCGCCGTCAGGGTAATAGTGTATGTTTTCAATCTTTTCCTTTAAAATTTCGGTTACTTCTTTAGGCGGCCCCAACGGGTTTTCGTTTGAGGCAAGTTTTACAATTTTGTCAGGGTCAAGGCCGTACTCCCTTGCAACTGTCTCAATAGGTTTACCGGGAACATAAGGGGCTAAAGACGCAATAAAATCAGGCTGTTTTACACTCATTTTCCCTCCCTTCTCTTTGAGGCAAGGCTTTTCAACCCTTCAACCTCTTGAGGGGTTAACCTTCTGTACTCTCCCGGCTTCAAATCCCCGATTTCAATGTCGCCTATTTTAATCCTTTTCAACTTAACCACAGGATGCCCTACCTTTTCAAACATCCTTCTTATCTGATTTTTCTTCCCCTCAGTTAAAACCACCTTTAACCATGCATTGTTTTTATGCCCTAAAACTGTTATCTTTTTGGCACTTAACTTTCTATCTTCAACAATTACCCCGTTTAAAAGCCTTTCAATAGCCTTTTTAGAGGGTATTCCCCTTACCTTTACAAGATAGGTTTTCTCAACCTTTGTTTTAGGGTTTGTAATAAGGTTCCCAAACTCCCCGTCATTGGTAATTATCAAAAGCCCCTCGGTGTTTATGTCAAGCCTGCCGACGGGAAACAAAGCCTTTTTTTCCTCTCTTTGAAGCAAGTCCATTACGGTAGGCCTGTGCTTTTCATCACTTTTTGTGGTTACATAGCCTAAAGGCTTGTATAAAAGTATGTAAACCTTTTTCTTTAAAGGCTTGATTACCTCACCGTCAACCTTAATCACATCTCTTTCAGGG
>JALWHA010000017.1 GCA_027038695.1 Acidobacteriota bacterium | reverse complement strand
TTTATAGACAGCCCCAACCTTGAAAACGCCTCTCTATTCAACCAATACGGGGAAGACAGTTTAAACCCCCTTGAGTTTGAATACAAAAAAACCCCCTATATCCCTTACAAACTTGAATCTGGCTTAACCCTTTTTGTGAGAGACCACATTACAGGCTATCAGGTGTGGAGCAAGCATTACGGATACCCTGGAGACCCCTATTACCTTGAATTTCACAAGCAGAAAGACACAAGTGGGATAAAGTACTGGAGAATTACGGGAGCAAACCTTGATCTTGCTTTTAAGGAGAAGTATTCACCTGAAAAGGCTGAAGAAAGGGTTGAAGAAAACGCAAAGCACTTTGCCGAACTTATAACCGAAATATTGAAAAAGTTTAAGAGCGAGACAGGTTTAAACGGTGTCCTTGTTGCCCCGTTTGACGCAGAGTTGTTCGGCCACTGGTGGTTTGAAGGCCCGAAATGGCTTGAAAGGGTTATTGAAAACCTTAAAAAGATTGACGGCATTGAGCCTGCAACAGGGAAAGAGATTGCGGCAAACTATCCGAAAACAGAGACAATTGCTTTAAAAGAAGGCTCGTGGGGGGAAAACAACGACCACTCTGTATGGCTAAACGAAAAAACAAAGTGGACATGGGAGAAACTTTATAAAGCGGAAAAGAGTTTTCTCAATTTTCTCAAAAGGCACAAGAAAAAGGCTCTTTACGACGACACACTTAATGCTGTTCTGAAAGAGACTGCGAAATCCCTGATAATAGCCGAAGCCTCAGACTGGCAGTTTCTCATACACACTCAATCAGGTGTGGATTATGTTAGCGAAAGGTTTGACAAACACATTGAAGAGGTTAACAAACTCGTTGATATTGCAAAGGATTACACTCGCAATCACAGTTTAAGCGAAGAGGCAAAGAGGTTTATAGAAAAGGTTAGAAAAGAGAATATAATCTTTAACAATATCTGCCTTGAGTGGTATATGGAAGACTGATATGAGCGAATACAGAAAAGGTCCTGTTTTAAACCAATGGGTTTTAATTGCGCCTGAAAAAACAATTCCGTATCAGTCTATTAAAAAGCAAATGATTTCTGAAAACATTCCCGAATTTGACGAAAAATGCCCTTTCTGTACATTTGACGGCAAAGACACAAAAATACTTCTTAAATACAATTTCAGAGACCAAAGCAAATGGGATTTGCTTGTAATCCCTGCCCCTAACCCCTATTTAAAGGTTGAGACTGAATTAAAAAAAGAAGGAGAAGGGATTTACGATTTAATAAGCGGAACGGGAGCAAACGAGATAATTATAGAATCCCCCATTCACAATCAATTTACACACAAAATGGATTTAAACAGGATTGAACAGATATTCTGGACATACCACGACAGAACAGTAGATTTGAAAAATGATTTAAGGCTTGAATACCTTTTGTTTTTCAAGGAATTCGGTATTACAGCCGAAAATACACTAATTCACCCTCACTCTAAAATGATTGCCACGACAGTTATTCCGGAACATATAGAGAGGGAACTTTTAGGCGCTGAAGATTACTTCTCATACAAAGACAGGTGTGTTTTTTGCGATATAGTAAAGCAAGAGATAAAAGAAGGGGTAAGGGTAATTTCAAGCAATAGCGACTTTGTTTCAATATGCCCCTATGCTTCAAGGTTTCCCTTTGAAATATGGATACTTCCTCAAAAGCACATATCCCATTTTGAAATGTCTTCAAAGATAATGTTTTACCGCCTTGCAGAGATATACCTTGACACTTTCAAAAGGTTGCATAAGGTTTTAGGCAATGTGCCCTACCACATGGTGCTTCACAATTCGCCTTTGCAGGAAGAAGCCCTTGAATTTTACCACTGGCATATTGAG
>JALWHA010000016.1 GCA_027038695.1 Acidobacteriota bacterium | reverse complement strand
TTTACAAAAAAACAAGGTACTTGCTTAAAGGGGCAAAGATAGTAATAGCGGGAAAGCCCAATGTAGGCAAGTCTTCCCTTTTAAACGCAATAGCAGGCTTTGAAAGGGCAATAGTTACCGAAATCCCCGGGACAACCACAGACTCTATTGAGGTTGACATTGAGTACAAAGGCTTGAAGTTTTCCTTTGTTGACACGGCAGGAATCAGAAAGGGGGAAGGCAAGGTTGAGTCTCTTGGAATAGAAAGAACCTTTAGGGAACTTGAAGAGGCAGACCTAATCCTTTATATGTTTGACGGGGAAGACAAAAACTTTGAAATCAACCCTTCCCTTGAAAGGTTTAATTATAAGATAATAAAGGTCTTTAACAAAATTGACTTAAAAGAACCGGACAATTTTGAAGGCATTAAAATATCTGCAAAGTTGAACAAAGGCGTAACCAAATTGCTTGAAGAGGTTTACAACTATTTCAGCAAGGCGGATTTTTCAGAAAACTTTATCTTCTCTGAAAGGCAGTACCGCTCTCTAAAAGAGGCTAAAAAAATACTTGAGCACTTTAAGCAAGAGGCTGAAGGGTTATTGCTTCCTGAAGTGGGAAGCGCTATTTTAAACGAAGCGGTTGAAGTTCTTGAAGGGGTAATCGGGGAGATAACCACCGACAATATACTTGACAGTGTTTTCGGAAACTTTTGTTTAGGAAAGTGAAATGATAGATTTTGATGTTGTGGTTATAGGCGCTGGGCATGCAGGCTGCGAGGCAGGCTATGCTACCGCAAAGTTAGGTTTTAAAACCTGCCTTTTAACCATAAACCTTGATGTTGTAGGGCAGATGTCATGTAACCCTGCAATAGGCGGGCTTGCTAAAGGGCACATTGTTAGGGAGATTGACGCACTTGGCGGGTTAATGGCTAAGGTTATTGATAAAACAGGCATTCAATTTAGAATGCTAAACAAAAGCAGGGGGCCTGCAGTTCAGGCGCCGAGGGCTCAGGCCGATAAGGTGATGTACAGGCTTGAAATGAGGAAACTCCTTGAAGAAACCGAAAACCTTTACCTTATACAGGATATTGCAAGTGAAATAGTTGTCAAAAACGGAGAAGTGTCAAAGGTTATCCTTGAGTCTGGAAATGTCATTTCCTGCAAAAAGGTTATTGTTTCAACAGGCACCTTTTTAGGGGGCAAGATTTTTATAGGGGATAAAACCTACCCTGCAGGAAGGACAAATGAGATACCCTCGTTAACCCTTGCTGATAATTTAAGGGATTTAGGCTTTGAGTTAACAAGGTTTAAAACAGGCACGCCTGCAAGGGTTCACAAAAACTCAATTGATTTTTCAAAAATGGAAAGGCAGGACGGAGATGTCCCACCCCCGTTTTTTTCCTTTAACCCACCAAAAAGGGAAGTAGAGCAGATTCCCTGTTATTTAACCTATACAAATGAGAAAACCCACGAGATTATCTTTAAAAACATACACCGCTCTTCCCTTTATTCAGGGCTTATTCAGGGAGTGGGCCCAAGGTACTGCCCTTCAATTGAGGATAAGTTAAAAAAATTCCCCGACAGGGAGAGGCATCAGGTTTTTCTTGAGCCTGAATCAAGGTTTACTGTTGAGTACTATGTAAACGGAGTTTCAACCTCTCTTCCTGTTGAAGTTCAATACCGGTATTTAAGGACAATAAAAGGGCTTGAAAATGTTGAAATTTTAAGGCCGGGTTATGCCATTGAGTACTTTTCAATAAGCCCATTAAGCCTTAAAGTTTCCCTTGAGTCAAAGGAGATAAAGGGGCTTTACTTTGCAGGCCAGATAAACGGCACTTCTGGGTATGAAGAGGCGGCAGGGCAGGGGCTTATTGCGGGGATAAATGCCGCTTTGTCTTTGAAGGATAGAGAGCCTGTTGTTTTAGGGAGAGACCAATCTTACATAGGGGTAATGATAGACGACCTTGTGACAAAGGGCGTTGACGAGCCTTACAGAATGTTTACCTCAAGAAGCGAATACAGGCTTTTGCTTGACCATTACACTGCGGACAAAAGGCTAATGCCTATAGGCTATGAGGTTGGTTTAATTGACGAAGAGACTTTTAAGAAAATGGTTGATAAGTACGAAAAGATAGATAAATACCTAAATGAAGTTGTCTCTTTGTCTGTGAAAAAGGTTTTAAGAGAAGATTTTTTTAGCGACTTTCCTTCCATAGACAAATCAAAAGTTCACACATTTGAGAAGTTGTTAAAAAGGCCGGAAGTAAACTTTGATGTCGTCAGTCCTTATCTTAAAGAGGAATTTAAACCGGATTATTCCCTTGAAGTGGAAAAAGCCGTTAAATACAATGGGTACATTGAGAGGGAATTTGCAAGGGTTGAAAAACATAAAGATCTGGAGAGGGTAAAAATTCCGGAGGGTTTTGATTATAATATATCGGGGTTATCAAGAGAAGTCAGGGAAAAACTTGAAAAAGTAAGACCCGTTAACCTTGCTCAAGCCTCAAGAATACCGGGGGTAACCCCCGCATCAATATCAATTATCTATTTAACCTTAACAAAAAAAAGAAAAAAATAAATAGTTCCACGTGGAACTATTGTTTTGTGTTTAAGTGTTTGTTCTACGTGGAACAAATTAACTTTTCTTTACTGGCATTCTTTTTTGTGGTAAATTATGTGCTATGGGTAAAGTGATAGCGATAACCAATCAAAAAGGCGGAGTGGGGAAGACAACCACAGCGGTAAATCTTGCTGCTTCGGTGGCTGTTGCGGAGAGAAGGGTTTTGCTTGTTGATTTTGACCCTCAGTCTAACTCAACAAGCGGAGTGGGGGTTGACAAAGATTCTGTTGGAAACAATATCTACAGGGTTTTGTCCGGGGACATAGATATTAAGCAGGCAATTTACGATACCCCTATTGAATTTCTGAAAATAATTCCCTCAAGTAGAGATCTGGCGGGAGCGGAAATAGAACTTGTTTCTCAAATAGGCAGGGAATTTTTTTTAAAAAATGCGCTTGCAAAAGTTAAAGATATGTTTGATTATATTTTTATTGATTGCCCTCCTTCTCTCGGGTTGCTTACCGTTAACGCTTTAAGCGCCGCTGATTCGGTTATTATTCCCATTCAATGCGAATATTTTGCACTTGAGGGTGTTTCTGATTTGATAAAAACAATTCAGTTGATAAAAAGTAGTATTAATCCTTCTCTTAAAATAGAGGGTGTTTTGTTAACTATGTTTGATGATAGAACAAATTTGTCTAAACAGGTTGTTGAGGAGATTAGAGGTTTTTTTAAAGATAAGGTTTTTGAAACTATAATACCGAGAAATGTAAGGCTGGGGGAAGCACCCAGTTTCGGTTTGCCCGTACTTTTGTATGAGGTTAAGTCTAAAGGTGCACAGGCTTATTTAAAATTAGCAAAGGAATTATTGGCTTATGAAGAGAAAGGCGTTAGGTAAGGGGTTAAATTCACTTATCCCTGTTGATGCGGGAAAAAAAAGGGGGGGGGATACAGTTGTTGAGATTGATATTTCTTTTATTGTCCCCTCAAAGTATCAGCCGAGAAGAAGGTTTGATAAAGAAAAACTTGAAGAACTTGCTCAGTCTATAAAGAATTCAGGTCTTATTCAGCCTATTGTGGTTGCGGAGGAGGGCAGGAATAAGTATTCAATAATTGCAGGGGAGAGAAGGTGGAGAGCCGCTCAGATTGCCGGGTTTAAAAAAATTCCTGCTATTGTTAAAAAAATAGATGAAGCGAAAAAGGCGGAATTTGCCATAATTGAAAATATTCAGAGGGAAAACCTTAATCCCGTCGAAGAGGCGTTTGCCTATAAAACATTGTTAGAAAACTTTAAAATTACTCAGGAAGAGTTGGCAAAAAGGTTGGGCAAAAAGAGGGCTACAATAGCAAATACAGTTAGGATACTGAATCTTCCTCAAGAAACGCTTGACCTGATTGAAGATGGCCGTTTATCTCTTGGGCATGCCAAGGTTTTATTGGGCGTAAAAGATAAGGTTTTGATTTTAAAGCTATCAAAAGAAACTGTTGAAAAAGGATTAAGTGTTAGGAGTTTGGAAAAAAAGATCTCTTCTCTTTCGGGAGAAAAGAAAAAAAAGCAACAGGTTGATGTTTTTTTACGGGATGCTTCTGAAAAATTGACGCAGTCTTTGGGAACAAGGGTTGTAATAAATGGGACTCACGAAAAGGGAGTTGTTTCAATAAAGTATCACTCTAAAGAGCAGCTTCAGGCTCTTTTTGATATTTTAAAGAGGAGCAAAAAATGAAGGAAAGAGAAAGAGAATTAAACGGTTTTTTAGATAAGGGGACGTTTTTTAAAGGAGAGGTTACCTTTAAGAACCTTTTAAGGGTTGACGGGAAATTAAACGGTGTGGTTCGCTCAAACGAGACTTTGGTTATAGGCGAAGATGCCGATGTTGAGGGGGAGATTTTTGTGGGAACTTGCGTTATAAACGGGAAGTTCAAAGGGAAAATTGAAGCCAAGAACAAAATTGAGATACATTCTAAAGCAAAAGTGGAGGGAGAGATAAAAACCCCGGTTCTTGAGGTAAGAGAAGGCGGGGTTTTTAACGGCAACTGTATTATGACTAAGTTGTTAAATGATGGAAAAAATAAAAATAAAAAATAAAAAAAGATTTAAAAGTAAGAGGAGATATGAGCTGGTTTAAAAGAAAGGATAAAAAGATTCAAACCCCCAGCGAAGAGAAAACCAAAATTCCCGAAGGCTTATGGCTTAAATGCAATCAGTGTAAAGAGATAATCTATAAAAAAGAGGTTGAGGCAAACCGTATGGTCTGCCCTAAATGCAATTATCATTTCCCTATCTCGCCGGAAGATAGGCTTGCTCAGGTTTTTACTAACGGCAAGTACAATATCCTTTACAGGGAGATAAGGCCTAAAGACCCTTTAAACTTTGTTGCAGCGAAAAAGTATAAAGACCAGCTTGCTAAGCTTGAAAAAGCAGGCAAGATAGATGAGGCTATTGTGATCGCTGAAGGAAAATTGGAGAAGATGAATGTTGTTGCCGCCGTAATGGATTTTTCCTTTTTAGGGGGAAGTATGGGGAGTGTTGTTGGAGAGAAACTTGCCAGAGCCATTGAATACTGTGCTTCCAAAAAAAGGCCTTTGATTGTTTTTTCCTGCTCAGGCGGGGCAAGAATGATGGAAGGGGCACTTTCCTTAATGCAGATGGCAAAGGTTTCCGCTGCTTTAGGTTTGCTTGAAAAAGCAGGGGTGCCTTATATCTCTGTTTTAACCCACCCAACAACAGGGGGTGTTAGTGCAAGTTTTGCAATGTTGGGCGATTTAAACATAGCCGAGCCCGGGGCTTTAATAGGCTTTGCAGGCCCGAGGGTTATACAGCAGACTATTAAGGCGGAACTTCCCGAAGGGTTTCAGCGCTCCGAGTTTTTGCTTGAGCACGGAATGGTTGACATGGTTGTTGATAGAAAGGACTTAACCGAAACTTTGATTAAGGTTTTGAAACTGCTTTATGCGTGAGCCTTTCTTTTATTCCGAAGCCCTTAATTATGTTAAAGGGTTTGAAAAGTCAAAGATAAAATTAGGGCTTGAAAAGATTGAAAAGGCTTTAAATGTCTTTGATAACCCGCAAAGCAAGTTTAAGTCAATTCACATAGCGGGCACTAACGGCAAAGGCTCTGTAGGGGCATACCTTGATTCCCTTCTTGCTTCTAAAAACAACTTTGTCGGAAGGTTTTGCTCTCCCCATTTGATTACCCCGAGA
>JALWHA010000015.1 GCA_027038695.1 Acidobacteriota bacterium | reverse complement strand
TTACCTTGTTTTTCCGTTTTTTCTGGTTTTTTTGTATTTAATTTTAAAACCCGTAACCTGAAAAAGAATAATAATATCAGTTTTTTGTGTACTTGTTTTTCTAATGCTTTCAGGGTTAGCAACTGCATATTTAAGGATATCTCCCTTTCCTCGTGTGAAAAAACATTTTTTGAAATTTTCTAAGCAACTTGAAATTAAGGCTATAGCGACCAATCTAAATGCTGTTGTTTATTCTTTTTATTTAAATATTTTCCCCAGAAACTTAAACCTTGACCACGATTTGCCGTTAATTAACAGTATTACCGATTGGCGAGTTGCGTTTGCTGTCTTTGTTGTAGTTTTGTTTTTCTTTATCTTCTTTAAGTTCAGGGATAAACTTCCCTTATCGTTATTTGCCTATCTTTCTTATTTATTGCTGATGGCACCTTCTAATTCTTTTATTTTAAGAGGATTGAAGATAAACGGATACGATATTTTAAGTGAAAGGAACCTTTATATTCCCGAACTCTTTTTTGTAATTATTTTACTGGAGTTTTTATGGCTTTTGTCGGGAAAGAATTTAAAGAAATTTAAAAACATCGCAATTGTGGTGGTTGTTATATTCGGGATAAGGACTTTTGCAAGAAACTTTGATTTTCAAAGTAGCAAAGCTATCTGGCAGGCTTCCTTAAAGTATTCTTCTAACAGGGTCAGGCCTAATTACAACTATGCTATTGCATTAAAGGATCAAGGTAATTTTAAAGAGGCTATTCCCTATGCCGAAAAGGCGTTCAGGCTCTCACCGGCTGAGAACACGATCGGTTTACTGGCATCTTTGTATAAAAAGAGCGGGGAAATTGATAATTACCTCACACTTCTTGAGAGCGCTCTGGAAAACAAGAAGTATCAGACAGCGGTTTTGTACCACGAATTAGGTGAATACTATTACGAAAACGGAGATTTTAATAAAGCAGAAAAATATTTTTTGTTGGCCGTTAAAAAAAATAAAGTTTATGTATTCCCGAGGCTTTCTCTTGTTTATATGTATCTTGCTGAAGGAGAAATACAAAAAGCTAAAAAACATTTGCAATTATTAATGTGGGTGGAACACAAAAGAAAAGACACTTATCTTGCAGGAGTTTATATAGATAATATAATTGTTGCAAGGATTGCATTTGCAGAGGCTTTATACTATTTTGCCTTGCATAAAGATGTAAATGGGATTAAAAAGTGTGAGGAAGCGATAAGGCTCAATCCCGAATTCACCGAGCCTTATTTAAAATTGGGAGAGTATTATTTTGTAAAGGGAGGTGATGACAGGGCACTCTTTTACTTTAGAAAAGCAGAATTAACCCCTGCTTTTCCAAAGTATAAACAACAGGTAGAAAAAATGATTCAACAAATTTATGAAAGCAAGAAAGTGAAAATTAAGCGAGACGCCTCTAAAAATAATTGAAAAATGAATAATTAATTAAAAAAAGTTAGACTATATTGCATTTGTTAGGTTATCATAATTAATTGAATGAGTGTATGGATGAGAGTCTAAAAAAATAAAGGGAGGGGCAGTGAAGATATCAAGATTAATTTTTACAATTATTTTCCTGTTTGCGATCTGGGTAATGCTTACAGGTACCCTGCGATATGACGAATTGGTCACGGGGTTGTTTGCGGCAATTGTAATTTCCCTGTTTACGGGGCCTCTTTTTACCAGAAGGGGAGTTTACCATTTGCATCCCAAAAGGCTTTGGGGCAAGGTTGTTTACCTTTTTGTGTTTTTGATTGAACTTGTTAAGGCGAATATTGATGTTGCCAAAAGGGTTCTTTCTCCTTCCTTGCCTATTAATCCGGGGATTGTTAAGGTTAATACGAAATTAACCGAAGACATGGATAAACTCTGGCTTGCCAATTCAATTACCCTGACTCCGGGAACCATGACACTGGATATTAAAGGGGACGAACTCTTTATCCATTGGATTGATGTTCAGGAGACAGACCCCCACGCTGCAGGCGAGGTTATTAAAGGGGCTTTTGAAAGGCATCTCGGAGGTGTTGAATGACTTTGATTCATATTATTGTTATTTTAATCGGAGTTAGCCTTTTCACCGCATTTATTCGTTTTCTTAAGGGGCCGACTACGGCTGACAGGGTTATGGCATTAGACTTTATGACTGTTGTTGCGGTTGCTTTGATGGTTGTTCTCTCCTTTATGTTTGACAGGTATATCTATCTTGACGTTGCCATGGTTTATGCTCTTATCGGTTTTGTGGGAACCGTTGTTGTGGCTCGTTATTTTGAAGGGGGGCTATAATGTTGCATACTGCATTTACCTATATCGGAGACGCACTGCTTGTTATCGGTTGCTTTTTTATGTTTGTTTCGGCTATAGGCATAGTCAGAATGCCGGATCTGTACAACAGGCTGCAGGCCGGGACAAAGGCGAGCACATTGGGTGCTATGAGTATAATTATGGGAGTGGGTTTTTTGCATCCCGATTGGTGGATTAAGTGTTTTCTTCTCACTCTTTTCATACTGATGACAAACCCTCTTTCTTCTTCAGTGCTTGCAAGGGCTTCTTTGAGGAGCGGGGTTAAGCCTTATAAACTTGTCATTGACGAGTGTGAACAGTACTACAAGAACGAAGAGGAGAAGTAATTATGAATATAGTGTTGATAGTAACTATTTTCTGTGTGCTGGTTATGATTGTGGCGGCTTACTTTGCCATAAAAACCCATGACCTTGTCTCCTCGGTTTTAGCATCTTCTGTTGTTTCCCTTATGGCAAGTATCCTATTTTTAATACTTCATGCTCCCGATGTTGCTATGACGGAAGCCGCTATAGGTGCCGGTTTATCAACCTTTGTTTTTCTGATTGCAATCAGGAAGACGGAGAGATACGAAAAACACGAGGAGCAATAAGATGAATAAGGTAGGATTGAAAAGAAGGTTCAGGGTAAAAAATATATTTGTGTTTTTTGTGGTTTTGTACTTTGCTTTTCAGTTTTTCTCGGTTTTCGGTTTGCTTGATTTAAACAATGTTAAAGGGGTGGCGAAATACTACCTTAATAGCGATATTCATGATACCGAATCAGCGAACGTTGTTACCTCAATAGTTGTTAACTACAGGGGTTTTGATACATTAGGCGAGGTTACTGTTTTGTTTCTTGCCGCAACGGGACTTGCCGCTATTCTTTCAGGAGAGAGAAAGGTTAAAAAGCAGAAAACACTTGCAAACGCAATGCTTCAGTACGGAGTTAAGCCTTTGCTTCCGATAACGATTTTGTTCGGCGCATATATATTTATTCACGGTCATTTATCTCCCGGCGGAGGTTTCCAGGGAGGCACGGTAATTGCCACAAGTTTTCTCTTTATGTTGTTGTCCCTTGAAGGCTATGAAATTAAACACGGATACATTAAGGTAACGGAAAGCCTTGCTGGGTTAACTTTTGTTACTGTTGGCTTGTTGGGTTTGTTCCTGCTGGGCAGTTTCCTTGCTAATTTCTTGCCTCTCGGTAAGGTCGGAGAGTTGTTTAGCTCCGGAGTTATCCCCATAATCTACGTTGCTGTAGGGTTTAAGGTCGGCTCGGAACTTACAGGCTTGCTTGACAATATGATGGGGGTAGTGGAATGAAGGCGTTGTTAACAAATATGCATTATATAGTTATGTTCGGCGTTATTGTGTTGCTGGTTATCGGCTTGTTCGGAGCATTGACAAAGAAGAATTTGATCAAGATTATGGTCGCATTGGGGCTTGTTGATTCCGGGGTTAACCTGTTTTTTATAACGATCGGTTATATTAACGGGAGAACTGCTCCGATATTCTCCAAACCGGGGTTAACGCCTCAACAGATGGTTGACCCTGTGCCTCAGGCGCTTGTACTTACCGCTATTGTTATCGGCGTTGCGGTTCTTGCATTGGGGCTTTCTATAATTATTAGAGTTTATGAACATTACGGAACTCTCAACGTGTCAAAGATAAAGAAGATGAGGGGGTAGGTGTGAGCTGGTTTAGTCCTATTTTAATGGTCGGTGTTCCGCTATTTGTTGCGTTTCTTATCCCTCTGTTAGGCTATATTCATAAAAAAGCCGGGCTTTATGCAATGAGTTTGACCCTGCTTTTTAATATGCTTGCAGGGTTTTATTTCCTGCCTCAGGTTATGGTAAAGCCTATCAGGGTAATTGTTGCAGGGTATAAGCCTCCTTTCGGCATTAACCTTGCGATTACTCCGTTTTCCATATTTTTAGCCTGTTTGATCTCTACAATGGGGTTTCTGGTATCCCTTTACCTTTTAAAGGATAATACAACCGAAACTCAGGAAAAGTTTGCAATGCTTATTCTTCTTGTGGTTATGGGTTCAACAGGTATTGTGCTTACAGGCGATATCTTCAATATGTTTGTTTTCCTTGAGATTACGAGTATCTCTTCTTACGCTTTGACCGCTATAAAGAAAGATAGAAAGGGAAGCGAAGCGGGGATCAAATTTCTTCTTGTAGGGTCAATATCTTCAACGCTGCTTCTTTTAGGTATTGCTTTAATCTATAACCAATTGGGCACTTTAAACCTTGCCGATATTGCAAACAGGTTCTCCCAGATGAACCCGAAGGTTGCTTTTATGGCTATGTCTTTTCTGTTTATCGGGTTCGGAATAGAATCAGAGATGTTTCCTTTAAATGCATTTGCTCCCGATGTTTATCAGGGCGCTCCCGCTCCGGTTGCGGCAATCTTCTCGGCGGTAACGGTTAAGGCGGGGCTTTACGCAATGATAAGGTTTCTCTTTACCGTTGCTGCAAATGCTACATTTATTAAACTGCTCCTGTTTTTTGGGGTAATGACGGTTATAGTTTCCGAACTTTCCGCTTTAAGACAGAAAGATGTAAAAAGAATGCTCGGGTATTCCTCTCTGGGACAGATAGGGGTAATACTCTTTGCGGTTGGCATAGGAACCGCCGATGCTATGCAGGGCGCTATATTTCACTTTGTTAACCACGCTGTTTTAAAGGCAACCTTGTTTTTAAGCATAGGGCTTCTTGCTAAAGCGGCAGGGGGAAGCGATCTGGAAGATTTAAAGGGTATTGGAAGGAAATATCCCTTTGTTGCCGGGGTGTTCGGAATCGGGGCACTCGGCGTTATGGGTTTCCCTCCCTTAAACGGTTTTATGAGTAAAATGATGATATTAAGCGCTGCGGCAAAGGCTGAGCATATTATTTTGATTATGCTTATACTTGCCGCAAGCGTAATAGAAGGGGTCTACTACTTCAGGGTTCTTCAAATTATGTTCAAAGAGCCTGAACCTACAAGAATAGAGAAGAGATCATTCCCTATACTTTCAATGGTTCCCCTTGTTGTGCTTGTATTTGCGATTATCGGAATCGGGCTTTTTTCAGGATACTTAATGCCTTACTTGAAGGGGGCGGCAATGGATGTTATGAATCGTTCAAATTATATAGCCGCAATGTTAGGCTCTAACGGAGGTGCGTTATGATTGGGCCTAACAATGTAGTTTTAATACCGATTTTAGCGGGCATTCTGGCTTACTTTTTAGGCAAAGTAGTTAAACCTGCAAGGGAAGGGCTTACCTTGGGCTCGGTTATCGCGGTTTGCTATCTAATATTCAGAATGCCTTTTGATAAGGTTTCAACCTATTCGTACAGTTTTAAATTGCCTGCGTATATGGGTAGTTTAAGTTTTGGAACAAACGCTTTAAGTTCCTTTTTTGCGATATTAATTGTATTGTCGTACCTCTTTATAGCTTTTACCGCTTTTGCACTTGTGAAGGATAAAGAGTACCACGATACCTTTTACCTGTTTTTCAACATTGTTGCAGGCTCTCTTTTAGGGATTGTTTACTCAAGGGATTTAATGTCATTCTTTATATTCTGGGAGATGATGACCTGGTCTTCTTACTTCCTTGTAATTATGAATGCAAAGAATCCTAAAAGGACAGGGCTTACCTACATTGTTTTCAATGTTGCAGGCGCATATGCTATGCTTACGGCAATATTTATGGTTTACGCTGCCGCAGGCTCATTTCACTTTGATAAAGTTGCTACCGCAATTGCTTTAATGCCGAATACGAAGGTGTTGTTTGTTTCAATACTCTTTGCAATAGGGTTTCTGGTAAAAATGGCTACAATGCCCTTGCACATCTGGGCACCTGACGCATACACCGAGAGTGAAGACTCATTTACCGGATTTTTCTCAGGTACGCTCTCAAAGATGGGTGTTTACGGATTCCTTTTATTCTTTGCAACCTTGATAGGTTTTGCAAATTTAAAGGGAGTTTCTTCCATAAAAGGTACTCCGACGGTAGGTTACGTTATTGCATGGCTTGGAGTGATAACCTCAGTTTTTGCCACATTCAGGGCAATTGTTCAGGACGAGGTTAAGAAGCTCCTTGCTTACTCTTCGGTTGCTCAGGTCGGGTACATTGTTACTGCAATGAGTATGGGCACCGCTTTAGGGGTGGCAGGCGGGCTTTACCATGCTGTTATGCATACAATGATGAAACTTCTTTTGTTTATAACCGTTGCAGGCGTTATCTACAGAACAGGCAGGGAGAAATTTTCCGAGTTAGGGGCTTTGATAACCAAAATGCCTCTCTCATTCCTTGCGGTACTGTTCGGGATTATTGCACTTGCGGGAATGCCTCCTTTAGGCGGCTTCTCCTCAAAATGGGTTATCTATATGTCCCTTTTGAAGTCGCATCATTACTTTTTGCTTGTTGCAATGATAGTTTCTTCTACAACTGCATTTCTGTACTGCTATAAATTGATATACGGGATATTTTTAGGTCATCCTTCTTCCCCTGATTTGCTGGAGGTAAAGGAAGTACCTGCATTGTTATGGGTTGCTCAAATACCTTTAATGCTCGGGCTTGTTGTTTTCGGTATGTTTCCGGGATTGATCGTTCCTTACCTTAACAAGGTGACTTTAGCGTTAGGTTTCACAACAGCGTTTAACTCTTCAAGTGTCTATACCTTATCGGCGGCATTAGGGGGATTCAACGGTTTTGTTGTTATCAACCTGTTAGGGGTTGTTTTCATCATTGTCTTGATCTGGTACACATTGTTCTTTGCAAAGTCTAAAAAACTCAACAGGCTTGACATATACTATGCCGCAGAGACCCCTGACAAAGATACTCCGCTTCATTACGGTTACGGAATTGGAGCGGAACTTCACAGGATCCCGTGGGTTGGGGCAAGTTTAAGCAGGCATATAACAAACTTTTACCGCAAGGTAGGGGATCAGATAAACGGCATAGCCTCTGTTTTAAAGGATATACTTTTCAACGGGGACGGCCAGATATATATGCTTTACGCGGTGTTAACCCTTGTTGCAATAATTATGTTTTTGGGGAGATAGAAGATGAGTACCGGAATGAGAGTATTGGATGTTATAGCATATCCCTTTCTTGCCTTTATAGTGGGTATGCTTTACATGGGAATTGCGAGAAACATAATAGGAAGAATCCACAGAAGGTGGGGGCCGCCTATTTTTCAGAATCTTATTGATGTTTTTAAACTTTACAGAAAAAGGGAAGCAGGCTCCCACGGGGTTATGTTTCATTTAGGGCCTATTATAATGATTATGGGTATTGTAACCTGTCTCTTTTTTATCCCCATTCTTTCCGGAGGGAAATGGCTTCACGGTTTTTCATTTGAAGGGGATTTGATCCTTGTTACCTATTTAATGGTGTTAGGCTCTTTAGGTATGGCTTTAGGTGTCGGCCAGGGCGGGGTCCCTTTCGGCGTTATGGGTGTAACAAGGGGATTGACAAGGCTTATCGGGCTTGAAATACCCTATTTTATAGCATTGATTGTTTTAATGGCTCACTACAACACCGCTTCAATCAACAAGATTATGGAGTTACAGGCAGGAGGCATTGCAAATTGGGCAATGTTTAAGGTCCCGTTAGCGTTTATTGCTTCCCTCTTTTCCTTCTGGGGAATGATGGGGGCAAGCCCCTTTGATATCCCGGGCGCTCCTCAAGAAGTTGCAAGCGGACCTGCAACTGAATTCGGAGGAAAGTACCTTGCGTTAATGATGAGTTCAAGGGGAATCTTCGGTTTCCTGAAGCTGGCACTATGGGTTGACCTTTTTATGGGAGGAGCAACAAATTTGCTTATTTTTGTAGGAAAGACCTTTGTCCTTTTCCTGACAACTCTTTTTGTTACTTCGGTTTACTCCCGTTTTAAGGTTGAACAGGCGGTTGACTTTATGTGGAGATATCCTACTTTAATCGGGCTTATCGCCCTTGTAATAGAGATGGTGAGGTGAGATATGTGTACAGATAATCCCGGAGTATGGGAATATATAGCCAATTGGGCGAGGAAGCAATCTATCTGGGTTCTTGCTTACGGTACAGGCTGCGGGGCAATTGAGATGCCTCCTACTATGACCTCAAGGTACGATGCGGAAAGGTTCGGTTTAAGGGGTGCGGCAACCCCGAGGCAGGCGGACTTATTGATTATTTCAGGTTACCTTGCGACAAAGACTTTGAAGAGGGTAATCAGGACTTACGAACAGATGTACGACCCCAAGTATGTGCTTGCTTTGGGCTCATGTACAATTAACGGGGGAATGTACTGGGATTCTTATAACACAATAAAAAAACTTGACCTCTATATCCCCGTTGATGTTTTTGTGGCAGGGTGTATGCCGAGGCCTGAGGCGATTATTCAGGGTATTATTGCGTTACAAAAAAGGATTGAATCTGGTAAGGCCGAAGGGGCTAAAAAGTATAGAGAAAATATTGAATGGTACAAGAAGAATCAAAAAGAAGTTTTCGGAGACGAGATGCTTCCTGATTATACCTGGAACTTTGAGGGGGGAATATGAGTTACCTTGACGAGTTAAAAGAAAAACTTGAAAATTTGTTTTCCCCTGAAAAGGCTTATTTTCCTAAAGATAACCTTCTTTCTGTAAGGGTTTCAAACAGTGATGTCAGGGGAGTTCTTGCACATTTAAGAGATGTTGAAGGATTTAAACACTTCGTTATGCTTTCCTGTGTTGACTGGCTTGAAGATAATAAATTTGAGCTGGTTTACATAGTCTGGAACCCGAAGGAAAAGGTTAACGTTATGGTTAAAACCTATATTGATAGGGAGAAGGCTGAATTCCAATCACTTCACGATATGTGGAGGCAGGTATGCACCTATGAAAGGGAGATCTGGGAGATGTACGGAGTAAACTTTGTCGGGCACCCGAGATTAGAGCCTTTTATCCTTGAAGATTGGAAGGATATGCCTCCTATGAGAAGGGATTTTGACACCCTTCACTATGTAAACGAGCACTATGAATGGCGTGAAGGCAGGGAAGAAAATTATAAACCGAGAGATTACATAGGCGAAGCATTTGACGAATGGAGAAAAAAATGAGCAAGGTTGTAAAGATATTTCACGGGCCTCAGCACCCCGGCATTACCGGAAATATGAGTGTTGAGCTTGATTTAATCGGCGAGACCATTGTTAAGGCTAAAACACATGTAGGTTATCTCCACAGGGCATTTGAAAAGTTAGTTGAAAGAAGGACGGCAATGCAGGCTTTCACAATTGTATGCAGAATCTGTGTTCCCGAGCCTGACCCTAACGAAGAAAACTTTGCAAGGGCTGTTGAGGATATAACCGGCCTTGAGGTACCTGAAAGGGCTAAATGGATAAGGGTATTAGTGCTTGAACTTTCAAGGCTTGCCGCATACCACCTCTGGATGGGTGGACAGGCAGGCTCAACAGGTTTGTACACTGTCCCTCAATGGTCTGTCGGATACAGGGATTATATACTTGATTTGTTTGAAGAGTTGACAGGCGGCAGGGTTTACCATATGTACATAATCCCCGGCGGTGTTAGAAGGGATCTGCCGGAAGGTTTTTTAGGCAGGGTTTCCGAGGTGATGGATCTAATAGAAGAAAAATTACATGAATTTGACAGATTGTTTTTTGACAACGCTGTTTTCAAGAAAAGGGCTATAGGAACTGCGGTAATTGACCCGGAAACGGCTGTAGAAAGAGGGGTTGTCGGGCCTCCCTTAAGGGCTTGCGGGATTGCTTCCGATGTCAGGAAAGACGATCCGTATGAGGTTTACGACAAACTTGATTTTGATTTAATAACCGAAACAGGCGGAGATGTTTACGCAAGGGCACTTGTGAGAAGAAGGGAAATGGAGCAGTCAATAAAGATTATAAGGCAGATTATAAAGTACATCCCTGACGGGCCTTACAGAACAAAGATTCCGTATCCGATGAACTGGAAGTTGAAAGCGGGAGAAACCTATGTGAAGACCGAGTCTGCAAGGGGAGAATTCGGCTACTACATGGTGACTGACGGAAGCGAATACATAAGAAGGATGAATGTTAGAGGTCCCGCTTACGTTCACGGGGTAAGTTTGTTGGAAGATATGCTTGAAGGTGCACAACTTGCCGATGTCGCAATGATTATGAACTCTCTGGGTACATGCCCGCCTGAGATTGAAAGATAAGGGGTGCAATATGGGATGGGGAATTGATTTAAAAGGGATTGTTTCACCGTTTACCGCATTGAAATACCTCGGGAAACACCCTCATACAGTAAGGTATCCTTACGAAAAGAAGAAGACTGCAAAGAGGTACAGAGGATTTCACATAAACGACCTTGAAAAGTGTGTAGGGTGCGGGAACTGTGCAAAGATATGCATGAACGAAACAATTGATATGGTTAAACTTGAAGGAATAGAGCCAAAAAAAGGGGATTCAGGTTTAAGGCCAAAGGTTGACTATGGAAGGTGTTGCTGGTGCGCGCTCTGTGTTGATGTTTGCCCTACAGGTTCTTTGAAACTTTCAACAGAGTATGTTTATGTTGACGAAGACCCGGATTCATTCCTTTATGTTCCGGGACTGGAAAGAAAAGAGTACGAGGAAAAAATCGGCTGGACCTGTGAAACAGAACTTGATTCTCTACTTGACCTTGAAAGGGTGCCTATGGGGGTAATGCCTCCTGATGAAAGGGTGAAAACCTTTGCGGAAGCTGTTTACGGCTATACTGTTGAAGAGGCAAAGAGAGAGGCTGAAAGGTGCACAGGGTGCGGTGTTTGTATATCCGCGTGTCCGGATAGAATGCATATCCCCGATTATATTAAGGCAATTAGAGACGGTCAATTTGACGAATCCGTCAGAATTATATACGACAACAACCCGCTTCCTGAAATGTGCGGAAAAGTCTGCACAAGAAGGTGTGAATTTAACTGTATTATGACTCACAGGGCGGGGGAAGACAACGCTATTGCAATAAGGTGGCTAAAGAGGTTTGCCTGCGAGCAGTTTGAAAGTTATGAAGAAGTGCTTAACTTAGAGCCTCAGCCATTAAACGGCAAAAAGGTTGCCATAGTCGGCGGCGGGCCTTCCGGTTTAACCGTTGCTTACTATTTAAGGCTTAAAGGTTATGAAACCGTTGTGTTTGAAGAAATGCCGAAAGCAGGCGGTATGACAATGGCGGGAATTCCAAAGTACAGGTTCCCGTTACCGTCCCTTGACAAGCAGTTGAACCATATTAAATCTGTAGGTGTTGAATTAAGGGAAAACACAAAGGTTGTAAAGGGTGAACCGAAATCCTCTAACGAAGTCTCTTTTGAGAAGTTGAAAGAGGAATTTGATGCCGTTTACCTTGGCATAGGATTAACAAACCCGATGAAATTAGGCGTTGAAGGAGAAGACCTTGAAGGCTCCATTCAGGCATTGCCATTGCTCAGGGCCGTAAACTTCGGTGAAAAGATAAATGTAGGCCAAAAAGCGGTTGTTATAGGCGGCGGAAATGTTGCTATGGACTGCGTCAGGGTATTGAGAAGGTTCGGCGTTGACGTTACCCTCTCTTACAGGAGAAGGGAAGTTGATATGCCTGCAGATAACGAGGAAATCCACGAAGCCAAGGAAGAGGGCGTAGTATTCAGGATTCAGACAATACCTGTTGAGATTATAGGAGACGAGAACGGCAAGGTTAAGGCAATTAAGATTCAAAGGGCTGAAATGCAGCCAGACCCCAAAGGCGGAAGGCCGAGGCCTGTTCCTATTGAAGGTGCTTATGAAGTGTGGGAATGCGACAATGTTATCGCCGCAATCGGACAGAAGGCTGATTACTCGTTCCTTCCTGATGAGATTGTTGAAAAACTTGATCTGCAATGGGGTAAAATCCCCGTTAACGAACGCGGCATGACAAAGATTGAGGGAATATTCGCAGGCGGCGACGCAGTGAACTGGACGGCGGACGCAATCTCCGCTATTGCAGACGGCTTAAAGGCTGTCAAAGGTATTGACGAATACTTAAGCAACAAATAAAAACCTTTTTTATATAATTTAAGGGGGCTTTGCCCCCTTTTTTTATTTCTTACTTCTTTTCCCCCGATAGTTTTTCTTATATAGCTTGAGATCTTTATGTCAATTTCCATATTACAAAAAGAAAAAACTTTTTCAGGCGGTTAAACCCTTTGAATAGAACATATTATATGAGGATCGTTCTCTAATTCTATAAATTTTCTTGATAATTTGATTAGACTTTAATATATTATAGATAAGTTTAAATTTAGGAAACGTGTTGTGATATTGGTTAATCTTTTAAGTATGTTTTTCAATATGGTATATTTGCCTGTAAAAATCGATGTTGAAGATATAAAAGCGGGAGAGATAAGGCTTGAAAAGATAGACGGCACGGTAGTTGCTATTAAGGATTTTAAGGCTTCTTCCGATTTCCTTGAAACGGAACTCCAGTTACAGGAAAAGATATCCAATCCTTTTATTTACAGGGTTGTGATAGAGGGTGACGGTAAAAAAGTTGTAAGAAGTTTGATAAAGGTATCTTATTTCCCTGAAGTTATGCTGGATGTTCAATCCACCCTCCAATCAGGAGTTAAAAACCCCCTCGGTATAACTCTTTCCCCCCTCTCCTTTCCTTTTATAACTCCCTTTGATTATGCCGTTGAATTGGTAGATCCTGAGGGGAATATTTTGTGGAGAAAGGAAGGTGTTATAAAAAAAGAGGAGTTGGGCGCGGAACTCACGGTAAAACCGCCGTCGGTGAATAAAGGGGTATCCGGTTTGATTACACTCAAAATCAGTAATTCTTTTTTCTCCTCAGAGATAGGAAAAAAGGTTTTTATTGTCCCTAAGAAGATGAAGGTTTTTCTTATAACGGATAAGCCTATATACCAGCCTTCTCAAACAGTTCATATAAGGACGTTGTCTCTTTATGCTTTTGACAAAAAGAGTGTTAGAGGGAAGGAGTTTGTATTCAAGATTATTGACCCCTCTTCCAATATTGTTATGCAAAGAAAGGTTAAAACAGACAAATTCGGGGTAGGGTACCTCTCGTTTCAATTGGCGGACCAGGTGATTACGGGAACATACAGGATTGAAATATATAACAAAGGAGAAAAGGTTGCCGAAAAGACATTTCAGGTAAAAAGGTATGTCCTTCCGAAGTTCAATGTAATTCTCAAAACGGATAAAGAGTTTTATCTCCCCTCCGAAACGGTTAAAGGGGAAATTCAGGCGAGGTATTTTTTCGGTAAACCTGTGAATAGGGCGAAGGTTAAGGTTAAATTTAAAAAGTTTGAAATTTATACGGAAGAGATGGGGGATATTCAGGGGAAAACGGATAAAAAAGGGATTTTTAAGTTTCAATTTAGCCTTCCCGAATACTTTGCGGGGATGGATTTTGACAAGGGGACGGCACCTATTTTTATTGATGTGGAGGTTAAAGACGCTACAGGCCACATAGAGGAAAAATCCTTTGATAAAAAAGTCGTTATTAACCCTCTTGATATTGAGATGATTCCTGCAGGCGGGTACCTGATAAAGGGGGTGGAAAATAAGGTTATTGTGTCCGTATCCAATCCTGACGGCACTCCCGCGAAGGGAAGGCTTCATATTTCGGAGGGAGATTTTTCAAAGGATATTGACGTGTCTAAAACAGGCTTTTCTTACTTCTTTATAAAACCTGAAAGTGAAAATTTAACAATAAAAGCCGAGTTTTCCGATAACGGTTTGAATTTCAAGAAAAAATTTTATTTTAATATAAAATCTCCCGAGAAAGATAAGATTATTCTCTATTTGAAAGATATACGGGGAAAAGTGGGAGAGAATTTCCCCGTAAAAATTCTCTCTTTTCAAAATATAAAAGTAGCGTATCTTGACATTGTAAAACAATCGCAAACATACCTGAAAAAGACCGTAAGATTGGAAAAGGGGGAAGGCGAATTTAACTTTGCCGTAGACAATCTTTTAAGCGGCACATGTGTTATTTCAGCCTATGCAATAACCTCTCGCGGAAATATAATAAGGGATTCAAAAGTAGTATATTTTGCACCTGCAGACGAACTTGAAATAACAACTAAACACAAAGCAAGCTACCGTCCGGGGGAAAACGGGGAAATCGTATTCTCTATAAAGGATAAAAAAGGCAAGCCTAAAATTTCCGTTTTTGGGGTTTCAATAGTTGATAGCGCGGTTTTTGCTTTATCCGAACTGCACCCCGGGCTGGAAAAGGTCTTTTTTCAGATAGAACAAGAACTCCTTAACCCCAAGTATGAAATACACGGATTAAAATGGGGATATGCAATAGAAAAAAGACGAAAAGATGCAATGGAAATGCTTCTTTCTTTTGTTAGCAAAGAAGTTACAACCGATTTTGAGAAACCTGTTTCCTGTTTTAACCATACTGAAATTAGAAACCTTGTTATGCAGGTGCTACAAAAACCCTTACTTGACAAATTATACAAAGTTCAGACCAGACATTCTTCTACATTAATAAATCTGCATATAAAGGACTTAACCAATTTTTTTGTACGAAAGGGTTTTATAAAAAAGGAAGAACTTATTGACCCGTGGGGAACCCCCGTGAAAATTAAAAAAGGTTTCAGGTCTAATCTTATAGTTGTGAGTGCCGGGCCTGACGAGAAATTCGGTACCAAAGACGATATTGAAATTCCCGTATATGATGAGATTTATTTGTGTATGACAAAGGAGAACCGATTTTTGGAAGGAGTTAACACGGGTATGGTACCGATAGACAGCAATACTGTTCCTTCAGGGAATAACGGGGAAGAATCTGCTCATGTGAGAAAATACTTTCCCGAGACTTTTGTATTTGAACCTGCCTTGATAACCGATAGGAACGGCAGGGCTAAACTAAAGGTAACAATGCCTGATGCCATAACTACTTACAAAATGTCTGTGTTTGCCTCCACCCCTGACGGACTTTTAGGCTCTGCTGAAGATTCAATAAAAATATTTAAAAAATTCTTTATTGAGCCTGACCTGCCGTTGAACTTTGTTCGCGGAGACAGAGTGTCTCTAAGGCTTGGAGTATACAATTACACTTCGGAAAAACTGAATGTAAGCATTGAGATAGAGGGGGATGATAAAGTAAAAATAAAAGAAAAGAAATTTGGCATAAAAATAAAACCTCAGTCGGTAGAAAGTGTTTATGTCCCGATAGAATTTGTAAAAAGCGGGGAGGCAAGATTAAGAATAACCGGAACTTCTTCGGGAGAAAAAGACATAGTAGAAAAAACAGTTACCGTAATCCCTCCCGGTATAAAGAGGGAAGTATCAATAAGCGGGGAACTGACAAAGGAGAAAACATTTCATGTATCATACCCGGAAGAATCAGACCCTGAACAGAGGAAAACGTATTTGAGAATTTATCCCGGCGCTCTCTCTCAGGTGTTAACCGGGCTTGAAAGCCTTTTGGGGATGCCTCACGGTTGTTTTGAGCAGACATCATCCGCTACCTATCCAAATGTACTTATACTAAATTACTTGAGGCAGAAGAATGTAGATCTTCCGGAAATAGACATGAAAGCAACTAACTATATAAATCTCGGATACCAAAGGCTTCTTACCTTTGAAGTAAAAACAGGGGGATTTTCCTGGTTCGGCTCTCCTCCTGCAAACCAAATTCTTACCGCTTACGGTTTAAGAGAGTTTACAGACATGAAAAAGGTATTCCCGATAGATGAGAATATTATAAACAGAACTCTAAAATGGCTTTTAAAGCAACAAAAGAGAGACGGCTCATTCCTGCCTGATAAATACTCCATAAATGAGGAAGTTACCGTCGGAATGGGAAAAAACAAATTATTACCCACCTCTTACATAGCGTGGACTCTCAATGAAATCGGGTATGATGGTGAAGAACTTGAAAAGGCAAGAAATTACCTGAAAAATCATATAAAAGATGTAAAAACAAATTATGAGCGGGCATTATTCTTAAATGCGCTCATAGGAGATGAAAAAGCCTTTGATAAAATATGGCAACAATTGAAGAAAAAAATGTTAGAAGATGATTCGGGGGTTTATTGGGAATCGAAGGAAAAAGGAGGGTCATGGATATTCGGCAAGGGGATTACCAAATCAATAGAAACCACCGCACTTATTGCCAATGCTCTCATAAATGCGGAGATCGAGCCTGATGTGGTGAGAAAAATTGTAAACTATCTGTACGAAAAGCGTACCCCCTCAGGAGGCTGGTACACAACTCAGGCAACGATAATAGCATTAAAGGTAATAACCCTTTACTCCATGAAAAGCGAAAACATTGAAGGAAAACTAATTGTTAATGTGGGAAAAGAAGTTAAAGAGATCAAACTGGACAAAAACTCAGGCGAAATGCAGATAATTAATATTCCGGAAGGCGTGTCTGAAATAAAAGTAAATTTCAAAGGGAAAGGCAGTCCCGTATATGATTTTGTTTCCTCTTTTTATATGAAAGATTATCCTGTAGAAAAGGCGGAAACCCTTAGAATAAACCTGAAATACGACAAGCAAAATTTAAAGATGAACGACCTTGTAAAGGTAAGTTTGGAAGTAAAATCCCTTCCTGAGACCGTTGCGGAAATGGTCGTTGTTGACCTCGGAATACCTTCGGGTTTTTCTCCCTTGCCTGCGGAATGGGAGGAATTGGTAAAAGACGGGATAATAAAAAGATACGAGTTTACCGGGAAACAGATAATAGCCTATTTTGACAGAATTACATCTGAACCTGTAAAGTTTGAATATCACTTGAGAGCCGATTACCCATTAAAGATCTCAGGAGCCGGGGCAAGAATTTATGAGTATTACAACCCTGATAACGAAGGCTATGTTTCTCCCGTTTCCATAGAGGTAAAGAAGTAAAGACTTGAATTAGAACAAGGCATATCTTTTTTTGCCTGGGCAAAAAAATTTGTTCGTGACAATATACCCGCCAGGTTGTGAATCCTCTTAATTCCAATGCTTTGCTTTGGTGATATATCGTTTTTGTTTGGAATATGATACAACAATATAAATATAGAGTTACCTATACAAATTAAAACTTGTTGCATTGAGATTTTTCTGCTAAATCTCTATAATAAACATATGAAAAAAACTATCAGGTTTAAACTTAACTATCTCTTTGAAGTTAATAACAAAAGGGGAATACTGATTCTTCTAATATTTATCTCTGGCTTTGCAATAATGCTTTTTTCCGCTTCATTTAAAAACTCCTCTTATGTAATTTGGGGAGTTATATCTGGTTTTTGTGTAAGTTTCATAGGGACATTTTTGGTTGCATTTCTCTTTCAGAAGTTTTCAGATTTTAATCTGGAATTGAAGGGAAGTGTTTTAAAATTTTATAAAAAAAAGAAAGAGGCTTTCAAAATAGACTTGAACAACCCTCACTCCTTCCTTGTTGTGTTAAGGTATGAAAGAAATAGAAGAAGAAGGTATCCAAATACCCTTTTAGGTGTTTTAAGAAGGCTTTTAATTTTAATATCGCAGGGTAAACATGAAATAATGTTTGAGGTTGATTACGACTATGTTGTTCTTGACAGCACCTATGCTCTGCCACACGAAAAAAAAGACTTTACCGTTGACCCCTTGCTTGAAAATTTAAACGCCTTTATTGACGGGAAAGATTTTAAGGGAAAGTTGGTGGAAAAAAGGTTTAAAATACCCTCTGGCGCATTCTTCATCACCCCTGCAAAATTCACAATTCTTGGAAAAGAATATAACTCGGAGATTCAGGATTTCTTAAAGCACCTTGACAACTTTTATCAAAACAACACAATGCTTTTCCTCATACGCTCCTATCCCCCCTCTTCCCTCTCTTTTAAAGACATTCTCAACCTTCACAAAAAAAACAAATGGCGAGAAATTGAATAACCTGTTTTTGTTTCAGGCAAATAGTTATTGATTGTTAATTTACATCTCTATAGCAATTTTAGTTGTCGTTTTTCGTTTAGCATAAAGAAACAATTTCCCTTTTCAGGCGTAAAAATGATTGAATTTTTTAAAATTATTTTTTGAATTCTGCCAATGCAAATAAGTTTGGTTCTGGGAGAGGAGAGATGAAAAAGTCGTTTTTGATTTCCTTGTTTGAGTTTAAGAAGCAACTTTATTCAAACAGGCTTGCTTTTGTTTTTATTCTAAATCTTTCTTTTATTGTTTTTGCGTATTTCAA
>JALWHA010000014.1 GCA_027038695.1 Acidobacteriota bacterium | reverse complement strand
ATGTAAAGGTGCGGGATAAAATTTTTTTTAGAAACAGTTTGTGAAATTTTTTACGGATTACATTATGAAAGATAGACAAATACTCACAAAAATCAAATTCCCGCTTTTCCTTCCAAAGAATAATTTTCAAGCAGGCAATACTTTTAATTATTTTGAGAAGTTAGATGAATTTGTATGTCTATGGACTTTGATAAAGAGCGAAAGGTTTTTTTAAAAATAGGTTTTTGTTAAGGAGGCTTTATGAAAAAAATCTTTTTTGTCCTATTGATGGCGGCAATAGTATTTGCGCCGGCTATTGCCGGGGAGCGGTTTATGGTTATGCAGGGCGGCGATTATGCGGTATTTATCAAGCATAAGCCGCGCCAGAGCGTAAAAGAATTAAAAGAGCGAATGCAAAGCCCTGAAGTTAAAAAAATTATTCAACGCCTGCAGGCCTTTCTCGTATCAAGAAAGGGAGTTAAGGGAACATCAAACGGAAGGTCATATGTGGGCTCAGAGTATTGCCTGGCATGCCACACGGCTTACAAAACCTGGAAAAACACAAACCATGCAAGGACATTAAGGGTGCCTAAGGTTGAAAACTCCATGGTTGAGGGGGTAGGCGTAATATGTGATTATGACCAAAACGGGGTTGATGATTTTGTTCAGGGGTTAGATTTTAACCAGATATCTTCACCTTTTGATAAATACAAGCCTAATGCACCTATTTTATCGGTTAAAGACGGGGTTTACACAATTACCATAGGCGATGTTGATATGCCTGTTGTTTTTGTAAGCGGCGGAATGCAGACTTGGCGTGAGAGGTATCAGGTTAGAATTCCCGTTGCCGACAGCCCTACAGGTTACACTAAAGATGTCTATTTTTCCGTTATGCAGTATAACTTGTTGGAGCATGAGTGGATTCCTTATAAGGCTAAACTATGGTACGATTCCAACAATCAACCGAAAATTCACTCAGGGATGACAATATTCGAACTGCTTCCTATTTTAAAACCGAGTTTTTCTAAAAATTGTGTAGGCTGTCATACTACAGGGATCAGGCATTTAGGAAAATGGGACGACGGGGAATGGGAGTACAACCCAGAGGTTGCTTCCCTTTACCATGAGGATGACCCTTATTACTTTGATTACGACGGAGACGGTTTAAAGGATATGCTAAGTGTCGGTTGCGAAGCATGCCACGGCCCCGGTTCGGCACATATTTTAGGCGGCGGTGACCCCACAAAAATAGTAAATCCCGATGACCTTGAGCCAGCTAAGGCTAACGAAGTTTGCGGCCGCTGTCATAACCGTGTACGCTCTGTTCCCAATCATACTTTCGGATGGCCTTACCGTGACGATAGTGATCAGGAATGGAATATCTCATTAGACGAGCCTCTGGCAGATTACTATGTAAGCAACAATGAATACTGGCCTGACGGGGTTTCTTCTTACGAACACAACCAGCATTATTCCGAATTGAACCGTTCTGCACATATGAATAACCCCTATGAAAAATTGCGTTGCTTTGATTGCCATGACCCGCATTCAAGAGACCAGGATTTTCAGATTCGCACAACTTTGACCGTAAACGGAGAAACTGTTAATACAAGCGATAAAGACAATACTTTATGCTTGGCCTGCCATGCGGGGCACGGCCCGTTTAAATCTTTAACATTGGATATGATTCAGAATTATGCAGACAATCTCCCGCAGATAGCAAAGGTGGTAACGGCTCATACCCATCACCCTTACGGTCCTGACCGCTCAATGGGGCTTTCAAGGTGTACTTATTGCCATATGACCGCAGTTGCAAATACAAACATTGAATCTATATTAAGGTCTCACAGCTTTGAGGTTATTCCTCCCGAGAAAACCCTGAAATATCAGGACGAGGGA
>JALWHA010000013.1 GCA_027038695.1 Acidobacteriota bacterium | reverse complement strand
TTCTAATTTAAAGAAAAATACAGGTGTTTTACAATCAGACGAAGCGAGCGGAGATAGAAACAAGGAAATGATCAAGGTTTATTTCAATGCTTCCTGTATGTGTTGGGTAAATATTTCTTTTAACAAAAAGGTAATAAAGGATTTTATTTTAAAACCTGATGAAAAGTATAGCATTAAAGTGCCTAAAGGGGCTTTTATTTCTGTGGGTAATGCATCTTGTCTAAAACTTTTTTTCAGGAATAAAGAAGTTAAACTTACAAATGGAAAGGTTATAAAGAATATTTTGGTGGAGTAGGTATGGATTTAAAAGAAAGAATTAAGAATAGGGAATTATCGTTAGATATATTAAACGCAATTTCAACAATGAGCTTCCCTTTAACCCCTGAAGATTATGTAGAGGTGTTACCTTATGTTTTTGAGCAGGGGGACAAAACAATTAAGCAGAATGTGGTTGAATCATTAAATCAATTACCAATAGATTTAATAATACCCTTTGTAGAAAAGTGCCCGGAGCCCAAAATTTTGGTATTTTACTTTCAATTTTTTTTAAAAATAGAACCTAATGGAGAGGTTTTAATCAAGATTTTAAATAACCCAAAATGTCCGCCTTCACTCTTTTCTGTTGCAGCAAATTCAAATTTTTCAGAGGTGTTGATCTATTTAGTTAATAATGTTCCTTTATTGCAAAAACACAATAAAATAGTTCATGTTTTACTGGGTAATAAGTATCTGGCTGGATTTTTAAAAGAAAAGATTAAAGAATATGAAGAGTTTGGGATTATTGGTGACAAAAAGGTACAAGATAAGCAAAAAGGGAAAGAACAAATTGAAAAGATTCATGAAGAAGAACAGGAAGAAACGGTAGAAGATAAAGAATCCGATGCTTTAAAAGAAAAGTTAATAGAAGAGGCTGAGAAAGAAGAAAAAAAGGCCTTAGGATCAAATATAGACGTATCTGAAGAGGAGTTAGACGAGGAGCATTTAACCTTATACCAGAAGCTATTACGGATGACTGTGGCACAGAAGATAGATAGGGCTTTAAAGGGCACTAAAGAAGAGAGAACCCTTTTGATCAGAGATTCCAATAAAGTGGTTGCAATGGCGGTAATTCAAAGTCCTAAAATAACGGAACAGGAAGTGGCTGCAATTGCCGGTATGCGAAATGTTCATAAAGATGTTTTAAGGTATATTGCTAAAAACAGGCAATTTTTAAAGAAGTATAAGATTGTACTTGCCCTTGTGAAAAACCCGAAAACCCCTCCTGATATAGCATTAACTCTTTTAAATAGGTTGGGTGAAAAAGACCTGAAATTCCTTGTTAGGGATAGGAGTATATCTGAATTTGTTAGACAGGCATCTTCAAGGCTTTTAAAATCAAGAAAAAAATGAAATTCTTTTATTGCAATGTGTGATTAATTGTTTATAATTTATATTAAGGCTGAGGTGGACAATGAATTATTATGAGATTTTAGGTGTTTCACACAATGCTTCAACAGAAGAAATAACAATCGCATTTAAGAAATTAGTAAGAGATTTGCACCCGGACAGATACTCTACAGAAAAAGAAAAAAAAGAAGTTGAAGAGAGGTTCAAGGAGGTTACCCAGGCCTTTAATATATTAAAAGACCCGGCAAAAAGGAAGGAGTACAATAAAACATTAGAAGAACAGTACGTTGGGATGACTTCAAAAAATAATGAGTCTTCAATTAACAGTGACCAATTGTTTAAAAAAGGATTGATTTTTTTAAAAAAAGAAGATTTTGCAAACGCAGAGAGTTTTTTCCAGGGTGCCATAAATAGAGGAATGGCTACCTCTGAGGCTTATTATTACCTTGCAATGAGTCAACGGAATTTACCTAGAAGAAATAAAAAAATTGTGG
>JALWHA010000012.1 GCA_027038695.1 Acidobacteriota bacterium | reverse complement strand
GAATTATACCAAAAGCATAGTAAATGTTAATATCTGCAATTATCCCCACAAAAGGGACAAAAAACATACCAACAACAGAAACTGTTAAAAACAGAAAGCCGTTTACAGGGCCTTTTATGTTTTCATCTGCTATGTAATTTATAAGAAAGTGGAAGGATGGGAAAAGGGTTGCCATAAAAAATGCTGTTATACCAAAGAATATTACCGAATACTTAAATGGGGCAAAAAGCATAATTCCAACATTTAAAACAGTCAGCAAAGACATAATAATAATGTTTTTTTGAATTCCTAACCTCTTTATCTTTCTATTGCCAAAAAACCTGCTTATGGTAAATATAAACCAGAACATTGAAAGAACAAGGGAGTATTTTTTAATTCCAATGTGATGAACGCTTTTGTAAAAGTTTCCAGTCCACACAACAATTGACATCTCGCTTGCAGCATATAAACCTAAAAGCAGAACAAGAACAACAATCTTTTTATCCAGCAAAGCCTTTTTTATATCTTTAAATGAGTAATGTTCTGTTTTATAGTTTTCAAACGGATGGGAGACAAACATCAAAAGAACAATGAAAAAAACAACAAAGTATGAAAGATAAACATAGTTGTAAGTTAACCCCCTTCCAACAATAGCCTTAACAACTATAGGTGCAATCAAGCCACCTATCCCGAAAAAGGAGTGATACATTGAAAAATCCTGATGTTTTAGGGGAAGGTGGGAATAGGTTGTTGCAAGTGAAGTCATTATTAGGCCAAATGTCATAGAAAGCAGGAAAATCCCTGCAACAAGGGTGTAAAAACTCAAGATTGAGGCAAACACAAGCCCAAGAAAAGCACTAAGGAAGCCTAACTTCAACCCTATCCTTGTGCCTTTTATGGCAAGAAGGTAAATTGCAAGCAAATTGGCTGATATAGTTCCCATTGAACTGAAAAATGGGATAATCCCCGATTTTCCCACACTCATTGAAAACACCTTTTGAAACTCTGTCATTAATGCAGGGAAGGTGTTTAAAAGCAGGGCTATAAAGAATATCCCTGAAAAAATTGTTATCTTTTTAAAAAGAATCGCTCTATCCATCTATCAATCTTTTTTCCACTTAAGCATTAAAACAGAGAGCACAGTAAAAAGCAAATAACCACACGCAATGGTTGTTGAATAGTTCAGTGTAAACTGTGGAAGGTAAATGCTTCCGTCAGGGTTAACAGAGTGGATTAAGCCAGTAAGGGTAAAGATTATCATAATAGTGTTTACAACAACAAAACCCTTCAAATTCTTTCTAATTAGAAAAGACACCATGCTTCCCCAGAGCATTGCAGTAAGTATAAAGCCATTTCCAAGAACAGTAATTGCCTTATAGGTTTCAAGCAAATCACCTGACAAATCGGCAACAGATTTGCCAAAGAACCCCATAAAAGAGTTTACCTGCACCTGAACAAGGTTTGCTATTGAGGGGATAAATGCAAATAGAATTGCAGGCACTTCCTCTTTGCATACAACATAAGACTGCTCTGCAATCTCAAATCCAACAAATATTAAGATAGGGGCAACTGCGGCAACAGGGATTATGTTTACAATACCGCCAACAATGCCCAACATTCCACCTAACCCTATAAACAGCCCGGTTGCAAGGGTATAACCTGCCTTTGCACCCATTCTTTTATAAGCAGGGTGGCCAATGTAAGGGGTTGACTGTGCCACTCCCCCGCAAACACCAGCAATTAAAGTTGCAATAGCCTCTGTTAAAAGTATATCTCTTGTTTTATAACTATCCCCAGCAACCCTTGCGCTTTCGTTAACATTTATTCCACCAACTATGGTTAAAATGCCAAAGGGTATTGCCACAGGCAGGTAATTTATGGCAAGTTTCATACCTTTAATAA
>JALWHA010000011.1 GCA_027038695.1 Acidobacteriota bacterium | reverse complement strand
TTTTTGCTCGGTCTCCTAACTTTGCGCAGTCAAGGGGAGTAAAGCCTTCATTTGTGAGGGGGTTTATTTTTGCTCCGTATTTTATTAAAAGTTTGCAACTTTCAAAATCCCATTTTGCTGCCGCAAGGTGGAGAGGGGTTTCCCCTCTGTTATTTTTAACATTTACATCTGCCCCTGCTTCAAGAAGTATTTTGCATATTATTGCAGCCTTTTTTATTGGGGGAGATAACACTTTGCGGAAGAATGGCCCTTTTCTTTCAATCTTTATTGCTTTGTGAAGCAGGGTGTCTCCGTATATATCTTTAACATTTACATTTGCGCCGTGTTTTATCAGTAGTTTGCAAAGTGCAATATCGCCCTCTTCAACAGCGTATTGAATAGGGGTATTGCCTTCTTTGTCTCTTTCGTTTACATCTGCGCCGAAAAACAGAAGTGTTTTACAAAGAGCAGGATCGTTGTTCCTGACAGCAAAGAAAAAATAATTGCCGTCTTCTTCTTTTATTACATAGTTGAATAGCAAAGCAAATAAAATCAAAATTATTCCTGCAAAAATTAAGAGAAATTTTAAGATTTTTTTAAGAACCTTTTTCATACTTCCCCCTGTATGATTATTTGATGGTTAATATGTGCGGAATTTCTTGAGAAAAAAGTAGTTGTGTCTCTGTTTTTTTTGAGGTAATTTTTGTTTTTTTTTCTATTGTTTTTTTTAATAAATATTTGATTAAGATTTTCTTTACTGTTAAAATATTTTTTGATATGAAAACACAGATACATTTAAATACACTCCGTTTTTTTATAGATTATAGTTCCTTTTTAAAGTATAAAAAGGGACATAAGGGGACATAAAAGGACATAAAGGGACATTAAGGGACATTGGGGGAAAATTAAGATGGGAAAAAAGATTATAGGGGTTGACAGTATTGCAAAAGAGGCAAACAGGTCTGTTAATACAGTTCAAAGATGGATAGATTTAGACGAACCAGAAAAAAGCCCCATAAAGGAAGATAAAAACGGGGTCTATTTTGTTGACGAAGATGAACTAAAAGCCTGGTTGGTGCGGATAAAATCTTACAAAATAGAGAGTCTGGATAGAATAGGTGTTTATTTTGGAGTTGGTAAAAAGACAATAGATAGATGGAGAAAAAAAGGGTTACCGTTGTATAAAATAGGCAGGTATTTGACTGGCTATATTGATGAAATGGACTTATGGTATGAGAGGGTAAAGGAACCGAATGAGAAACCGAAACTAAAATCTCAAACTGCGACAAAATTAGTGGAAAACGGGAAATTGGATGAATTTTCTGAAAACAATCAGGGTAATAACAATGGATTTAATCAGGATAAAGAAATTGCTCCATCTCCAGAAGAGCCTGAAAATGGTGGCAGACAACCAGAGCAAGGTGAATTGCAAGATGAAAAAGTTAGCGTTGCTTTTAATAATAAAGAGGAGAAAAAAGGTGAAAGTAATGTAAAAACTGAAAAAAAGTATTCTTCACTTTTAAATTTCAAATCAGTTTTTGTGATTTCTGTTGCTTTGTTTTCCATACTTTTTTTAATCTTTAGAGTTAAGGTGCTGGCAATGAAAAACAGCAGCAAAGGGGGAGAGATAATTGTAAAAGCCTCTGTTGACGGAAGCCTTGTTAAGTTGCAGGCATTTATTGAGGGGAATGAAAAGGATAGCCTTACTTTTTATTACAGGTTTACAAATGAAATTTCCGCACGAAACAGGATTAACTATCCTGCTGAAAAGCCTCAATTCTATGCAACAGGTGATTTTAACGGAGATTCTTTAAAGGATTTGATTGTAATAAACCCTGGTGAACGCAACGGTGTTATAGTTTATTTGCAAAAAGATAACAAACTGGTTTTTAAAGAAAAAAAATCCTTTCTTTTTTCCCATAGTTTCGGCAAATCGGATTACAGGATTGATGATATTCGTTATCTTCAATGTGGTGATTTAAACAAAGACGGCAGAGATGAGATTATTGTTTTAATGTCAAACTCGGATGTATTTCCAGCCTGCGTATTGGTTTTGGATGAACAGTTAAACAAAAAAGGGATTATTTACCATCCAGGGTGGTTTAGAAGCGCAGTTGTTAAGGATTTAAACCACGACGGTAAAAATGAGTTGTATGTTAGCGGCACAAACAATGACCTTGTAAATTTTAGCGAGGAGATAGTGTTTGGAATAGAAGGGGATTTTAATAAAAAATTTGAGTTTGACCTCTTTCCTTACAATGAAGGGTTAAAAGAGAATTTAAAGAATTTCAAAATAGTTTATGCAAGGTTGAACTATTCAGATTGGCTTGACACAACTTATCAACTGGCGTTGATTAATAATTTGAACAACTATCCCGATAAATTGATTGTTACTGGAGCAATTGCCCAGTATTGGGGAAAAGGGGATATTGTAGTTCAAACATGGATTAAAACCTTTAGTTTTGGGTATTTGCTTAAGTTAAAAAAAGCGTGGATTTTTGATACCCCTTTGAAATATAAAAAAATTTCTTTATCACAGGATGAGATTAAGAAAGCACTCACCCCTCATTATTGGAACGGCAAAACCTGGCAGGATAATTGGTGTTTAATCCAATAAAAAAAGGGGCATAACGCCCCTTAGTTAGAAGGTGAATTTTTTGGTAAGATAATCTTTTGTAGATAATTCTTTGTGGGAACTAATACGGAATTTAGTTCTTTTTTGGCGGTTGAATATTCCCAGAACATTACAATATTGCCTTTCTCATCTTTAGTTACGTCACCTCCTTGAATGCTTCCGTTAAAAGAAAATTTATCGGTGTATCCATCAGATAGGTCTGTTAAGGTTATTGTTGAATGGGTCATTTTAAGGTTTATTGAGACATAAAAATAGTAATGTTTAGGATATATGTAAAAAAATCTATCTACAGGAAAGTAGAAAATAGTTGCAATTTTACCGTCTTGTTTTTTGGAATATTCTTTTTTAAATTTTAGTGAGAAATCATTACTGCTAAGACAAATTAGTTTGTAAGAAGAATGGTTGTCGCATAAAACGCATATTTCTTTATATTCTTTAATATAGACACAGTCTGAAATATTATCTATTGCCATTAGCTGGGAGGTTTTACCTGAGGCTATGTTAATCAGGTATAAGCTATTTTCAGATGCAATAAAAATCTTGTCATTTATAATAGCTTTTAATTTTGTTTTTTTTAGTTTAAATGGAACGTCTGTTTTCCATAAAAATTTGCCTGTTGATAAATCAAAGGCTTTAATTTGTTTTTTATGAAAAAAGAAAATTTTATCATTAAAAAATATATTGCTTCCATGTTCTTCTAATTCCCATAAATTTTCTAAAGTTTCTGCATTTTTGCAAATTATGCTTTTCCCGTAAAACAATAAGAAGTTTTTGTATACAGTGATATCAAGGATTTTAGAATTAAAAGTAAGTTGTTTTTCAATGATAGCACTTCCGTCTTTTACATTAATTTTTTTTAAACTATAACTTTTCCCCTTTTTACCTATTCCCCATTTTTTTATTGGATAAAAAAGGTATAAATCATTTTCCCTCCATATCGCAGATAATTTTTTTATTTTACAGTTAATCGGTGTTTCCCATTTTATTTGCCCATCTTTAATAGATATTCCAGCTAATATTAGTTGAGATTTCATAAAAGATTTTTTTGCTTTCATAAAACAAGTGACAATGTTTGTTTTAGGGAAATAATGGTAATAATAGGTGAGAAAGTAAGTGTTTATATAGATTTTAGGATATTTATATTCCATTTTGCCTGTTTCTAAATTTATGCCAATTAAAGAGGCAAAAAAACCCTTGCTTGCTAAAATTGTGCTTTCCGGTGCAATAAATACGCATATATTACCTTCTTGTGCAATTGGGAAGGCTCCATTGTTGGTTTCTAAATCATATTTCCAGATTATTTCGCTTTTATCAATGTTTACACAAAAAATCGTTGTGGTTATAAAAAGAATTCTTGTGTTTCCTTCTTTATCATCGGGTATTGGGTAAATTTTTCCTGTGTAATTTTTATCTATATTTGCTGAATTTACCCCCTCACTAATTGTTTTTATAACTTTGCCTGTATTATTATCACAAATAGTTAGTTCAAGAAATGTATCAATATTAGTGTTCGCTGTATTCATAACCATTGTTCCTAAAATGGAGGAAATTGTTTTTTTAGAAACAAATGCAACATTTTTTTTGCCGATTACTGTATTTAAAAGTGCTCCTTCTATCTCTGTTTCCCACTCAACTTTTGGGGTTATTACATTTTCTTCTGTTTTCGCAAAAAGTTGCGGTGAGATACAAAAAATTGAAAAAAGCGCCAACAACAAAACTTTTCTCCATCTTTTCATAGTGCCCTCCAGAATTTTTATTAAGCAAAACATGTTTCTAATTTAAGGAAAAAAGCATTAAACTTAAAGGGACATAAAAGGACATAAAAGGACATAAAAGGACATTAAGGGACATTTTGGGGAATTTTTGTGTTTTTTTTAAAGTACCAAAGTTTAGGTGTTTTTTATGCTTTTTTATGAAAAGATTTAGAAGGGGTGTTATTATTTTGCGATATGTTGTTTTTTACGAAAAGTTCTTGTTTCTTTTCTGCTAAAGTATGGAGTATATTCCATAAAAATTAGAAAAAATATGGAGCGCACTCCATAAAAGTGGTATAATCAGGTTAAAAAGGGTCTGGAGGTATAGTGTGATAGAAAAGATACTTGAGTATTCCGGAATAATACAGACAAAATCCCTGCCTGAATACAAAAGGAATGTTTTTAATAAAATTTCATTTAACCAGAAATTGGTGGGATTAAAAGGCGCTAAAGGGGTGGGTAAAACAACCATTCTTTTGCAATACTTAAAAGAAAATGGTCTTCCCTTAAATAAAAAGGTTTATGTTTCTATGGATAGTGTTATGGTAGGCGGATTAACATTGTTTGAGATTGCGGAGCAGTTAAGCAGAATAGGGGTGGAGATACTTGTGGTTGATGAAATTCATTATCAAAGCGGTTTTGAAAAAGACCTGAAAAGCATTTATGATTTTCTTGACTTAAAGGTTATTTTTTCAGACTCGTCTGCTTTGCAGTTAGATTTGACAAAGGCTGATTTAGGCATAAGAAGCCTTGTGTTTGATATACCAATTCTCTCATTAAGGGAATTTATTGAAATGAAAAATGGGATTGAATTGCCGTCTTATTCATTGGAAGATATTCTATCCAATCACTATGAGATATCCAGAGAGATTGTTTCAAAAGGGATTAAGCCTCTTGAATATTTTTACCAGTATTTGAAAAGCGGTTGTTTTCCTTATTTTCTTGAAAGTGAGAATGAAAATGACTATTTTTTGAAACTTTCCAATAGTATTTCGTCAGTGCTTGAAAGCGATTTGTTGCACATTTTTGCTATTAACCCGTCAAATGTTTATAAGTTGAAGAAGTTGTTGTTCAATATGTGCCAGGTTACCCCAGGGGGCTTTAATGTTAATTCCATTGCTCAAAGCCTCGGGATTGATGTTAAAACGCTGTACAATTACATTATTGCTCTTGAAAGAGGGGAATTGGTTTCGCTTCTTTACTATTCAAAAAAGGGGAATGCTTTATTTCAAAAGCCTGATAAGGTTTTGTTAGGTAATCCCAATTTGTTTTATGTTTTGTGTGATAAACCTGACATAGGCTCTATAAGAGAGGCATTTTTTGTTTCTATGGTAAGGGTAGATAACTCTTTAAAGTATGCAAAACACGGGGATTTTACGGTAAACGATAAATTTGTGTTTGAAATAGGCGGCAAA
>JALWHA010000010.1 GCA_027038695.1 Acidobacteriota bacterium | reverse complement strand
TGCTCTCCCTTTTCCAGTTTCTTTGTTATGTTTTCAATTACCACAATGGCGTTATCAACCACCATACCTATTGCAATAATCAAAGACATAAGGGAGATAACATTTATTGTGTACCCTAAAAGGTACATCCCAATAAACCCTATAATCAGTGAAAAGGGAATTGTAAGGGAAACTATTAAAGAAGTCCTGAAACTTCTTAAAAAGAGGTAGGTGATAAGGATAACGATTAAACCGCCTAAAAACAAACTCTGTTTAAGGTTATCTATCATTTTAACGATAGAGTCCCTTGTGTTTATTATCTCGGTGATTTGAACATCGGCAGGGAGCATTTGCCTTATCTCATTCAACTTTTTTTCAGCCCTGTCAACAACATCAACAGTGTTAGCCCCTGATTGTTTTTGAACATACATAACAAGGGAAGGCTTGCCTAAAGACATACCATACCCAATTTCTTCTTCCATTCCGTCTTCAACCCTTGCAATGTCTTTTAAGAAAATCACCCTGTTTTTGAAAACACTAACAGGCATATTTGCAAGTTCTTTTGCAGATTTAAACCTTGCGGGGATTCTAAGCATATACTCGCTTATTCCAGTTTTTATAGAGCCTAACGGCAAATCTATGTTCTGCTTTTTAATTGCCTCAATTACCTGAAGTGTTGTAAGGTGATAGGTTGCAAGTTTTTGAGGGTCAAAGAATACATTTATCTGCCTGTCTCTCTCTCCCTCAATAACAACTGTTCCAACCCCCTCAACCTTCTTTAAATTGTCGGCAATTACATCCTTTGCAAGCCTTGCAAGTTGAGGGAAACTTTCTTTTGCGTTTACTGAAAGTATTAAAACAGGCGCCATTGCGGAGTTAAACTTGAAAATCATAGGCCTGTCAATGTCTTTCGGCAACTCTTTCATAGCAAGGTCAATCTTATCCCTTATGTCGTTTGCAGCAACATCAAGGTTTGTTCCCCAGTTAAACTTGCAGGTGATTGTTGAAATGTTGTCTCTTGAAACGGATATCAATTTATCAAGGTTGTTTACCGAACTTAATTTATCCTCAAGTATCTTTGTTAAATCGTTTTCAACATCTGTTGCGCTTGCACCGGGATAGGTTGTAATAATTGAAATTGCAGGGGGGTCAATTTTAGGAAGCAGGTCAATGCTTAAAAAGAATATTGAAACCGCACCTAAAAGAAATACCCCTAAAAAGAGCATTGTAATTGTAATAGGCTTTTTTACGGCAAATTCCGGTAACCTCATAGCGCTTCAATCTCCTTTACTTCAACTAAATAGCCTGTTTTAAGCAATCCCTGTCCCCTGATTACAACCTTGTCGCCCTCGTTTAAACCTTCAATCACTTCCTGAAAGTTTCCGTTTATCCTTCCTAATTTTAAGTTAACCTTTTGAACGGTATTGTCTTTTTTTACCTTGAAAACATAGTAAACCCCCGTTGCGGGAAGCCTCATTAAAGCGTCTCTGTTAACCGCAAGTGCATTATATTCCCCTGCAATCACCCTTACTTTTACATACATTCCAGGCTTGATTTTTCCCTCTTTGTTTTCAACGATTGATTCTACCTTTCCGCTTCTCGTCACATAGTCAACAGCGGCTGATTTTTTGTTTATGTTAGCCTTTAACTTCAGGTTTAAAGCAGGAATATTTGCCTCAATAAAACTTGAGTTGTTTAGTTTATTAAACAACTCTTCCGAAACATTGGTAACGATTTTTACCTTTGTTAAGTCGTCTATTATGTAAATAGGTTTTCCTGCCGCAACATTTCCCACATCGTAGAGTTTATCGGTAATTGTCCCGTTAATTGGGGATTTTACAAAGTAATCCTTAAGCCTTTCCCTTAATGAGTTGTATTGGGATGTTAACGCCTTTTCGGTGCTT
>JALWHA010000009.1 GCA_027038695.1 Acidobacteriota bacterium | reverse complement strand
TGACACTGTAAGGTGGCAAATCCACCCTGAAAAAACAGCGTCATTCGTAATTGATAGAAACATAAACTACACAGACGGCTGCGTTACAGGGTGCAAATTTTGCGGCTTTCACAAAAAACCTGAAGAGAGCCTTACATTAGATTTTGAAACGCTTTTAAAAAAGGTAGAAGAAACGGTAAAACTTGAAGGAACGGGCATTCTTCTTCAAGGGGGAATGAACCCACTATTGCCCTACTCTTTTTACATTGATATGCTAAAAACAATCAAAAACGCATTCCCTCAAATTGACATACACGGTTTTTCCCCCCCTGAAATTCAGTACTTTTCAAAACACTTTAACAAACCTGTAAAGCAGATTCTTGAAGACTTTATTGAAGCAGGGTTAGACTCAATCCCTGGCGGTGGAGCGGAAATACTTGTTGACAGAGTAAGGGAAAGGATAAGCCCTAAAAAATGCTCGGCAGGTGAATGGATAGAGGTAATGAGGCAGGCTCACAAATTGGGGCTAAAGACAACAGCAACAATGATGTTTGGAACGGGAGAAAGTTTTCAGGACAGGATAGAACACTTCAGAAGGATAAGGGAATTACAGGAAGAAACAGGGGGCTTTGTAGCATTTATACCGTGGACTTACCAGATTTACAAGGGAAGGCTTATAAAGTTTGAAAACACAGCATACGACTATTTAAAAACCCTTTCAATAGCAAGGATTTACCTGCACAACATACCCAACATTCAGGCTTCCTGGGTAACCCAGGGCAAAAAGATAGGCCAGACAGGGCTGAAATTCGGGGCAAACGATTTAGGCAGCACAATGATTGAAGAAAATGTAGTAAAAAGCGTTGGGGTATCCCACACAATCTCAAAAGAAGAGATAATAAGGCTAATACACGACGCAGGCTTTGACGCTGTTCAGAGAAGAAACACATACGGGTTTGTAAAAAAATACCCGAAAGAAAGAAAGGCTGTATGAAAAAGATTCAAATATCAAACTTTATAGCAAACTGGGGTATAAAAGAAGAAACAGCAGTAAAGCAACTTGCAAAGAAATACGGGATAAACGAGAAGTTTGTCTCAATAAGGAAAAGGGCGCTTGATGTCAGGGGGAAAAAGCCCAAAGGGGTTTACACCTTCCACATTGAATTTAACAGAGAAACCGAAAAACTACTTAACCAGCCTAACACCAAACTTGTTGAATACAAAAGCCTTGAAGAAACAATAAAAGAGATAAAACCTGAAAAGATAAAACCTTTAATAGTAGGGTTAGGCCCTGCAGGGTTATTTGCCGCATTAACATTCATTGAAGCGGGAATAAGCCCCATAATAATTGAAAGGGGAAAGCCTGTTGAAGAAAGGGCTTTAGATGTAAAAAACCTGTGGGAAAACTCAATACTAAACAAAGACAGCAACCCACTTTTTGGAGAAGGTGGAGCGGGAACATTTTCAGACGGCAAATTAACCACAAGGATAAACCACCCATTCACAGATTACATAATTGAAAAATTTATTCAATTCGGGGCAAAAAAGAGGATAAAAATTGACGCAAAGCCTCACATAGGGACTGACAAACTGATAAAAATATCAAAAAACGCAAGGGAATACCTGTTAAAACACGGTGCTGAAATACACTTTAACCACACATTTATTGACTTTGAAGAGTCAAACGGCAAGATAACGGTAAAAACAAACAATGGTGAATTTACAGGAGACTTTTTGTTTTTAGCAATAGGGCATTCAGCAAGGGATACCTATCAAATGCTTTTGAAAAAAGGTGTTGAGTTAGAGCCCAAGCCCTTTGCCGTAGGAAGCAGGGTTGAGCACCCTCAACAAGTAATAGACGAAATAATGTACGGCAAAAACAAAAGAGACGATTACGGCTTACCCCCTGCAAC
>JALWHA010000008.1 GCA_027038695.1 Acidobacteriota bacterium | reverse complement strand
ATAAAAGAGTGTGTGGAATTGCAGGCGGGGTAAACATAAAAGCTGATTATAATTTTTTGCTGAACTCTTTAAAACACAGAGGGCCTGATGATTGGGAGAGGTGGGAGAGTAGAAACCTATTTCTTTTTCACACAAGGCTTGCAATTCAAGATATTAAGCAGGGAAAACAACCCTTTGAATATAAGGATTTTTTGATTGTTTTTAATGGGGAAATTTATAACCATTTAGAGTTGAGAAAACACTATTTGCAGGAATTCAAATTTAAGACAAATTGCGATACAGAAACCCTGCTCTATCTATACATTAAATATAAAGAGAAGATGTTTGACAAGATTGATGGCATGTTTGCCTTCTGTATATTTGATAAAAAAGAAAACAAGCTGTTTTTAGCAAAAGATAGGGCGGGTAAAAAACCCCTTTTTTATTATAAAAAGGGCGATAAGTTTTTTTTTGCCAGTGAGCTTAAGGCCTTCGGGTTTTTAGAGGGTGTTTATCCGAATGAAGAAACTATCTATACATATTTAAGGACTGGTTTTTTCCCTTTTGAGTATACGCCGTTTAGAGATGTTAAAAAGCTAAAAAACGGATCTTTTTTGGTTTATGATCTTGACACTAACACTATAAAAACAAAAAGATATTTTGATATCGAGAAGTATTACAGACAGGAAAAGCTCAATAAAAAAGAAGATGAAATTTTAGAAGCTTTGGATAAAAAATTGACAGAAAGCATAAGGGATAGGATGCTTGCGTCGGATCTTGAGGTTGGAGCATTTTTAAGCGGAGGCATAGACAGCTCTTTGGTTGTTGCAATAGCTTCTCAGTTTACAAAGAGGTTAAAGACCTTCACTGTGAAATTCGAAGGGGCTTACGATGAGTCCCATCTTGCTAAATTAACTTCACAAATGTACTCAACCAACCATACAGAGATTGAAATCACAATGGATCTAAAAAACGACATAGAGAAGATTCTAACCAATTACGGTATGCCGTTTATGGATTCATCAGCTATACCGAGCTATTATATTAGTAGAGAGGCAAAGAAACACATCACAGTTGTTCTAAACGGGGACGGAGCAGATGAGTTGTTCGGAGGATATAGGCGTTATGTTCCTGTTGCAAATAAGTTATTGAAGCGTTTTAAAAGATTGGCTTTTTTATTTAGAATGCTTCCTCCGCCAAAAGAAAAGCAGTCGCATTACAATTATCTGTATAGGTTGGCAAGCATGTCTAACAAGGAAGGGCTTGATCTTTATCTGTCAGCAACCACGGATGTATTTGAGGATGTGTATGAGTTCAAAGACACATTTCAGCTTAACAGACTTAATGGGTTTGTTAAAAAAGTGCTCAATGATAGCATGCTAACAGACCTATCCAGGTTTTTATATTTGGATTTTGAGCTTATACTGTTTTCGGATCTGTTGATTAAAATGGACATTGCAACGATGGCTAATTCGTTAGAGGCAAGAAGTCCTTTTCTTGGCAAAAGCATATTGGAGTTTGCTCCTTTGTTGGAAGATAACCTGAAAGTTAGAAGGGCAACCACGAAATATATTTTGAGGAGATTAGCAGAAAAATACCTTCACAAGAAATTGATTAAACAGCCAAAAAGGGGATTTGAGGTTCCCCTAAAAAAATTGGTTAACAGCGAACTTAAAGAGGCTATTTTTGATTATTTGCAAAAAGGGTGCTATTCGGAGAATTTCATAAATAGGAGTCTTATCGATGGTTTGCTGGAAAACAGGATAAGGGTTTCACAGGAAAAAAGAGCCAAGATGTTATGGTCTATGTTTTGCCTTGAGGTATGGAAGAATAGCTTATGAAAATAGCCTTTCTGTCGCACCTGGATTTGAATTTATATCTTTTTAGGCTTCCCATTATGAAGGAGTTGGTTAAGAG
>JALWHA010000007.1 GCA_027038695.1 Acidobacteriota bacterium | reverse complement strand
GAATAATGCTGAACAATAAGGAATTTCAATCCTTTTAAATCTTCAACCTTTTGAGTTGCCCATACAGAGCCTACAACCTTGCCGTATATCATAGCAAGGTTATTTTAGCAGAAAATATAAAAAACCTATAGAAAACTGTTTATTAAAAAAAGAAAAGGCTGTGGAAAACTTGTTCAAAAAAACCTGCTGTGAAAATTAATAAAATTTCCACAACTTTTAAACAGAAAGGTAATAAAAAAAATAACAGGTTTTTAAACTTTTTTTCAACTCTATAAAAATCTTGAAAGCCTTTAATATAAAGGTTTTTCAGGTTGATTTGAAAAATTTTCAACAAATTCACAAAACTAATTATAATTTGTTAAAATATCTTAAGAATATATTCTAAAAGGAGTATTACTATGAAAATAAGAATTGACAGGAACGACTTTTTAAAAGAGTTAACATTAATAAACGGGATTGTTGAGAAAAAGTCCACAATAGCAATTTTATCAAATATGTACATAAAAGCGGAAAATGACAGGCTTTACTTAAAAGGGACAGACCTTGAGGTAGGCCTGACCGTAAGTATAAAAGCGGATATTGAAGAAGAGGGGATTGTAATTGTCCCGGCAAAGGTTATGTTTGATATTATAAAGGTTCTTCCCGAAGGGGAGTTAACGATATGGATTGATAACACCTCTCTAAAGATAGAAAAAGATGGAAGGTTTTATTCAGTGAACGCTCAGGTGGACGATAATTACCCGGTAATTCCGGATTATGATTTTTCCGATAAGAGCGTTGTGCTTCCTAAATCCCAGATAGTTGACGTCATTTCAACAATTTCAATATCAATAAACAATGAGATTATCAAAGATAAGTCACTAAACGGTGTATTTTTTGATTTTGAGAAAGAAACTTTGAATTTTGCGGCTTCAAACAGGCATACCCTTTTTGTTGCCGGATATTCGGGGATGGAACCGTTTTTTGAAGAAAAAGAAAACTTTGTTGTTTCTAAAAAAACATTTTTAGAATTAAAAAAAATGATTCAGCTTTCTTCTATTGACGATGAACTTTTATTAGGAAGAGACGGATCTAATATATTCTTTAAAATAGGTCCGAGGATTCTTTTTTCAAGACTTTTAGCTAATAATTTTATAAATTACAAAACATTTTTAAATCCCTCTCAAGAAGCGGTTGAAATAATAATAAACGTAAAAAATATGAAAGACGCTTTAAAGGAATTGATGCCTTTGTACGGCCAGTACTCCGACAAGGTTGTTTTTGAGTTTGAAAAAGGGTATTTTACCGCAAGTTTGCAGGATGCTGAAGGAAGTGTGGCTATCGTAAAAAAAGAAGTTAAATATGAAGGCGAAACTTTTAAGACAGGCTACAATATAAATCATTTAAATCAATTCTTCGGAGTAGTGGACGTTGAAGAGGTTAAAGCATTGATGGATAAAAATGCCGAAAGTTTTACTTTTTTTCAATTTAATAAAAACGGGGTGGATTACACCTTTCTTATAAATCCTATGATTATTAATTGATGATTGAAAGTTTTTCCTGTCTTAATTTAAGGTGTTTTGAAAAAAAAGAATTCTTTTTTAAAGAAGAATTCACCTTGATAGAAGGTTTAAACGGAGCAGGTAAAACCACTATTTTAGAAGGTATTTATCTTTCAATAAGGGGTAAGTCTTTTTTAACGGGAAAAATAAAAAATCTTATTAATTTTAACAAGGATTTTTTTAGAGTTAAAAGTATAGTTGACGGAAATACAATAGATGTAGTTTTTTCTAACAATAAGAAAAAAAAAGAAGTTTTATTGAACGGTAATAAAACAAATTCTTCGAAAATTTCATTAATTTTTCCACTTTTTATTTTTAATGGAAGGTTTTTGAATTTTGTTAGAACGGATATTGTTACTTTGTAT
>JALWHA010000006.1 GCA_027038695.1 Acidobacteriota bacterium | reverse complement strand
CCTTTAACGATTCAAATAGGTTAAAATTTGAAAATGAAACAAGAGTAAATTTTTCTGATACAAATGATTATAGGCTCTCAAACGACATCTCTTACTCCTCTTCAATTAGCAAAAACCTTGCCGTAGAGTTTAATTTTCTTCACCAGTTTAAAAACCTTCCTGTACCGGGAAAGAAGAAAACAGACACAACAACAACTGTAAATATAGTTTTTCGGTTTTGATTTTATAAAATTTATTAACTAAATTTTTCTTTTGTTAAATAAAAGTCATATAATAAAGGCGTATTGGTTTTTTTATTATAAAACAATGGAGGTTTTATATGGATATCGGGATACCTGTTGAAATGAGCGGAGATAACAGGCTTGCTTTAACACCGCAAAGTGTGGCTTTATTATGTGAAAACGGCAATAATGTTTTTGTAGAAACAAAGGCAGGAGATAAAATCCATTTCTTTGATGACAAATTTGATAAAGCCGGTGCAAAAATTGTTCTTTCGCACCAAGAAGTTTACGAGAAAGCAAATTTGGTTGTTAAGACTGATAAATTAGCGGAAAAAGAGGTTGATTTAGTCCGTGAAGAGCAGATAATCACTGCTTTTCACCACCTGGCTGTATGTTCGCAAACAATGGTTGATAAACTAATTGAAAAAAAGGCAACAATTATAGGTTATGAATTAATTGAAGATGAGAACGGCCAATTGCCTGTTTTGTACCCTACAAGTGAAATTGCAGGGCAGGTAAGTATTCAAATTGCCGCTGAGTATTTAAAGATAATAAAAGGAGGACGTGGGATTGTCTTAGGCGGAATTCCCGGTGTGCCTCCCGCTATAGTGGTGATAATCGGTGCGGGCACAGTAGGTAAGAACGCCTGTATGGCTGCATTAGGCGCCGGTGCTCAGGTTATAGTGCTTGATAAGGATATGAATAAATTGAGAGATATAGAAAGGCTTTTTCAAAAGAGGGCCATAACTTCAATAGCAAATAAAAAATCTATTGAAAGAGCTATCTCACTTGCAGATGTAGTCATTGGGGCTGTTTTGATTAAAGGTGAAAAATCGCCGCACGTAATAACCAGGAATATGTTAAAAAAAATGAAAAAGGGGTCCTTAATTATTGATCTTTCTATTGACCAGGGTGGTTGCGTGGAGACATCAAAGCCTACTACTCCAAAATCTCCAGTTTACAAGGTTCAGGGAATAACTCATTACTGTGTTCCTAACATTCCCTCCTGTGTAGGGTGGACAGGTACCCTTGCTCTTGACAATGTACTTTCCCCGTATGTAGAACTGCTTGCCGAAAAGGGATTGGAGAAGGCATTACAGTCAAGTTATTCTTTAAGAAAAGGGGTTTATATTTACAGAGGGATACCTATTCACCCTGTCTTGCAGAATGTTTTCGGATACACAACCAAAAAAATAGACTCTCTTTTGTAGAATTGACTGTTTTCGAATTGTAAAACGGAAAAGCATTAGTATTTTAAATCAGGAGCTTGTTTTTTAACAAGATTGTTGATGAAGAATTGTTTGCAAGTGATAAAACGGTTAATAAATTTAATTTTTTTCGTAATCTTATTTTCGTATGGAGACGCTTGCGTCTCCATCTTTTTTTTAGTATATTAAATCTGTATGAATAAGATTAAAAATCTGTTAAAAAAGATAGTTAAAATTATTTTTTCAGTTGAAGGCACAATTTTTATACTAAGTATAATATTTCTTTTAAGCATTTATGATTTATTGGATAAGTTTTGGTTTGGCATATCGGTTTTTACCGCTTTTTCAACTTACTTTTTAATAACTTCCTATTTGAGAAACAAAAAGAAACATTCCGCATTGGAGTTTATAGAAGAGAAATTGTCAAGGTTGAGCGACGGGGATTTTAATATTTTGCTTCATGCCATTAAAGAAGAT
>JALWHA010000005.1 GCA_027038695.1 Acidobacteriota bacterium | reverse complement strand
ACAGACAAAGGAGTCATAGTGCAAATAATTACTTATCACCGGTAGAGTTTGAAGAAAAAATGTTACAAAGAGAAACAGTTGCTTAGAATAATAGGGAAGTTGTATGAAATGGGGTTGACAGATCATATACTACTTTAGATAAATCAAAAATTATTATTTCTCAACTTCAAAAATTGGATAGTTCTTATTTGCAAGCAAAAGTTAATGTTACTATTATTTCAACTAATAATAATAAATTAAAAGATAGTGGTGTTGATTTTAAAGCTCTTGGTTTCAATGCTAATTATTATATTTCTCTTATTACTTCAAAAGTGAATTTTAATCAAACTTTACAATCTAATACACAGTTTTATACATTTCTTAATTTTATGCACGATAAGGGATATACTCAAATTATTACAAATCCTATTATAAATTTAGTTGATAAAAAGTCAGCAACTATTGAAAGTACAACTAATATCCCTTTTCTTGTTACAACTACAAGCACAAAAGACAATACAACTACCGTTCAAAATTCATATAAATATAAAGATGTTGGTTTAAAGGTAAATTTTTCAAATGTTATTGTTATGAAAAATCATATAGATTGTGATTTAGATATTTTTATTCAGTCAATTCTTGATAAAAGTATTACACCTATTGTTTCATCTAAGCACATAAGGACCCATATTATTTTAAATAAAAAAGATATTTTTATATTAGGGGGTTTAAATTCTGATGAAGATTATAATACTGTTAAATCTATTCCGGGTATTGAATATGTACCTATTTTAGGCTATTTAACAACTCATAAAAGTACTGAACGAAAAAATTTAACTTTTACGGTGCTAATTAATGTTTTATAAATATACTTGGCGGGGCGAATGCTATATAGGGGAGGGGAACAAGTGCGTCAGCGTTCAGCTCAGAGGCTCGTTTCAACTTGTTGAAATGAGGCTGAACGCAATCAAAACACGCACTTCATTGCTATATTTCATCGCCCCGCTTATTATGTTTATTTTTTTATTTTTTGGTTTTAGTTTTAGTTTTAGTTTTAGTGTTGGGAATTTGCACTCATCATCACTTGTGATGTTTGAGTGCAAATCTCCCCTTGTCAATTTAACAAATAAATGCAGAGTTTAAGTTTGGAGTGTCAATTATGAGTTTTTTATATTCAATTTCGCCGAATGATTTACAGTTTTATAATCATTTTTTAGACAATCAAAGAAATTTTTTGATGTCTAATTATATTACTACAAAGCACGGTCAAACTAAATCTTATTTAGATATTTCTTTTAGTGCGAATTTTTCACCTCGTTATTATGCGGAAGTGTCTAACCGTGTAAATAGTATCGTTGAAACTTCTGTTTCAAAAGATACTATACCGGTTTTTATGACGATTACGCTAAATGGTTGTTTTAGAGATGCTTTAAAAGGTGATTTTTCAAGATTTACATATAGAGATATTAAATCATTGCCTTATGATTTGAAGTATAAATATAATCATAATGAAGCTTTTACTATTCGTGATTTAGTTTATTTGTTAAATAATTTATGGCGTTCTTTTTTTGTCAGGAATGTTTTTAAGAACATTCGAAAATTTAATCTTTTTTATTCTTATATTAGAGTTTTTGAACCTCATAAAAAGGATGGTGTTCCGCATATACACGCTTTATTGTTTATTCCTAAAATCTATCTTTATAAAGTTTTAGATTTATATAAAAAGGTTTTTTATGCTCCGCAAAATTTAAGGATTAATATGCTTTCATCTGAGCAGATAAAGAATGGTGAAATAAATGGTTTTCAATGGAGTATTTTTAATCCTGCCGGTTATGTTTTGAAATATATTCAAAAGACTTTTATTAATTTTAATAAGTCTGATAAACTTGATCCGCTTTCTTGTTGGTATGTTAAATATAAAGTTCGTAGA
>JALWHA010000004.1 GCA_027038695.1 Acidobacteriota bacterium | reverse complement strand
CAATATCGTCTATGAGGTTTTCAATCTCCTCAATCTTTACAGGCCTTTTTTCACAGGCCTTTAAAATGCCATTAAGCAATTTATCCCTGCTAAAACTCTCTATCCTTCCATCCCTTTTAACAACCCTTAAAGGGTTTTCCTCAACCCTCTCATAAGTGGTGAACCTTTTACCACAATTTAAACACTCTCTTCTCCTCCTTATAACCTTCCCCTCATTTATTTCCCTTGAATCTATCACCTTGTCGTTGTTTTCCTTGCAATATGGACACCTCATACCTTTAATTATAAGTTTTAAGTGATAAAAATCAAATTTATTAACTTTGATTGATTGTCATCTTTTTAAAGTGTTAAAATACTATTAGAAAAGAAACGGGAGGGGTTATGAAAAAGGTTGTTGTTTTTATGTTAATCTTATTTTCCCTTTCAACCTTTGCAGGGATATACAAGGTTTATTTTATTAACGGGGGATTGCTTGTTTTAAAGGAAAAACCAGACTTTTCAAAAGAAAAGATAATTGGAATAACCCCTGATGGCAAAAAGATAATGTTTCGTAAAAAACTTGTTGACTTTGAAAAAACAAAGAAGGCTAATGAAAAAAAGAAGAGCGAAAAAAAAGAGAAGAAAAAGAAAAGCATAAAGGTAATTCCCTCAAAACCTCAAACAACATACAAAAAAAACAATAGAGTTTTAATCATCACTGAAGAGACTATAGGAAGGAAGAAAGAAGATAACAAAAAGAAAAAAGAAAAAAGTAAAAACCCCTATATGGCATGGAAAGATGAGGTAAATGAAATTGCAGAGTCTGGGGAAGACTCATACTCTGAAACAGAGGGAATGAGTGAAGAGGAGGCAAAGGCTTACTGGAGGGGAAAGTTTATAAAAGTAAACAAGGCAATAGAACAAACCAGCAAAAAGATAAAAAACATTCAAAGTGAATTAAACAGGCTTCTAACAGAAAAACTCAACACAGATGACAACATTGTAATAATGCAGATAAATGCAGAAATGGAAAAACTGGAAAAAAAGAAGAAACAACTTGAAGAAAAATTGAAAAACCTGAAAAAGGAAAAGGAGAAACTCAAAGACGAGGCAAGAAGGGCAGGCGCACTTCCCGGCTGGTATAGAGACTTGATTTAAGATGTCTTTAGACTTTCAGCATAAACTTTTAAAAATATGGGAAAAACTAAACTCTGAACTTGATATAGACTTTGTGCTCTCAAATGCAATGAAACTCCTTGAAGAGGAGATAGGCACAGAGAGAAGTTCTATCTGGGAGATAGACCATTCAAGCAACGAGATTTTCTTCAGAATCTTAAGCGGAGAAGAGAGTGAAAAATTAAAAGAAATAAGGCTAAAAATGGGGGAAGGTGTTGTAGGTCACACAATTTCTGAAAAAAAGCCTATTATAATCAACAATGTAAAACAATCTCCTTTCTGGTCAAAGAAGGTGGATAGCGTCAGTCATTTTGAGACAAAATCCATACTATCTGCCCCTCTCCAATACAAGGGAGAGGTAATAGGTGCTATTCAACTTATCAACAAAAAGGGGGAAAGGGGATTTACTGAAAAAGACCTTGAGAAGGTTGAAATGATTGCAATACCTATCTCCACTGCTTTAGTAAATGCAAAGATGTATGAGGAGTTAAAAAATATTTTCTTTGAAACAGCATTGGCACTTGCTGATGCTATTGAAAAGAGAGACTATTACACAGCAGGGCACACAAAGAGGGTAATGAAATACTCTTTAATGATTGGGGAAAAAATAGGATTATCAAAAGAGCAATTATACTGGCTTTCCCTTTCTGCAATACTTCACGATATAGGAAAGATTGGCATCCCCGATGCAATCTTAAACAAGCAGGCTCCCCTTGATGATATTGAAAAAGAGATTATGAAAAAACACCCTGTGT
>JALWHA010000003.1 GCA_027038695.1 Acidobacteriota bacterium | reverse complement strand
CCTATACTACAGGCTTAATGTAATCCCGATTACCCTTCCCCCTTTGAGAGAGAGAAGGGAAGATATTGCCATGCTTGCAAAACACTTTTTACAAAAAGCCTCTCAAAGTCACAGTATACCTGAACCTGAATTAAGTGAAAACGCTATAAAAACACTTGAGCAAATGGAATGGAAGGGCAATATAAGGGAACTTGAAAACTTTATTGAGAAATTAATTATTTTCAATATAGGAAAAGAAAGAATTACAGAAAAAGAAATTAAACAGGCAAAAAGGGATTTTTAGTATGAAAAAAGGGCTGTTTATAACATTTGAGGGAATTGAAGGGTGCGGAAAATCAACCCAGGCAAGGCTTTTAAAAGATTACCTTGAAAAAAAAGGGATTAAAACAATACTTTCAATGGAACCGGGCGGCACAGAAATCGGAATGAAGATAAGGGAAATACTTGTTGACCCTAAATACAAAGGAATTCTCCACCCTATCACCGAAGCACTGCTCTATCAGGCTGACAGAAACCAGCACTTAAAGGAAAAGATAATACCCCTGCTTTCAAAAGGCTATGTTGTTATAAGCGACAGATACCACCACTCTTCAATAGCCTATCAATGCTATGGTAGAGGGCTTGACATTGAAAAAATAGAATGGATTTTTCAAAACCTTGTAAACGGGCTTGAGCCTGACATTGTTTTTTTAATAGACATTGACGAAGAGACTTCAATGAAAAGGGTTAAAAACAGGGCTAATGCCGAAAACATTGAACTTTCAAGGTTTGAAATAGAGCACTTGAACTTTCACAAAAAGGTGAGAGAAGGTTTTCTTGAACTTGCAAAAAACAATAAAAACTTTGTTGTGTTAGACGGCAAAGAAGACGTTGAAACAATACACAAAAAGATAGTTGCTGTTGTGGAAGGAAAATTAAACAATGTTTGACATTGTCAAAGGGCACGAACATATAAAAAGGTTTTTCAAAAACGCATACAAAAATAAAAAGTTGCACACAACCTACCTGTTTAAGGGAAGGGAAGGAATAGGCAAAAAACTGTTTGCGAAGGTTGTAAGTGCAATGATTTTATGCGAGAACGAAGAAAACTCTCCCTGCGGCTTTTGCAGGCATTGTTTAAAGGTAAAAGAGATGATAGAAAACCCTGAAACACCAAACCCGCACCTTGATTTAATAGAGATTAAGCCTGCCGAAGGTAAAAACGAGATTACTGTTGAAGACATAGAGACGATTTTAACAACCACAAACTTCCCCCCTTACGAGGGAAAGGCAAGGATTTTTATTATAGATAACTGCCATTTAATGAACAAAACATCGGCAAATATGGTTTTAAAAACACTGGAAGAGCCGCCTGAAAACACCTACTTTTTCCTTATTACATCAAAACCTGATTCACTGCTTCCAACCATACTTTCAAGGTGCCAGCAGGTTTACTTCAACACTTCAGGGCTTGAAGATTACATTGAAATAAACGGGTATTCAAAAGAAGAAATCAAGGCTTTGATAAATTCGGGAAGCGGTTTTATCCAATCTGAAGAAGATATTGAAAAACTCAAAGAGGAAAGGCAAACGGCACTTTTCATAGTTGAAAGCATATTTGAAAAAACAAGTTTTCTGGAAATTGAAAAAAGAATAATCCCTTTAATTGAAAAAAACACAAGAGAAGACAACAGCAGGCTTTTCTTTATGATTTACACAATATTAAGGGATATTCTCGCCATAAAAAGCGGGAATGAAAAACCTGTAAATGTAGACTTTAAAATTCGGCTTGAAGAAATCTCAAAAAAGGCTTCCCCCGACTTTGTATTTGAACTTTTTGAAATTATAAAAAAAACACAGACAGGGCTTTACTTCAACCTTAAACCGATTCAATTGTTCTCTTTAATAATAACGGAAGGAAGGAGGATAAAGGTATG
>JALWHA010000002.1 GCA_027038695.1 Acidobacteriota bacterium | reverse complement strand
CCTATGCCTTCCCCTCCTATTCCTGTAGCCTCAAGTGGAATAATCTGCCCTCCTGCTATTATTGCAGGAAAAGCGTGTTGGGATGTGACGAATATACCGCATTGCAGCCCTGCTGATAACGCTATACTGCAAAACAGGGTGGACAATTCTACACATAGCCCTGCTCCCCCTGTTATAACCTCGCGAGGCAATCTTATATGTTGTACCATTGAGTAATGTCCGTTGATTTTTTCAGGCAATCCCAATGTCCCGCCGTAAACAAGCCCTTCTGCTACCTCAAAATCGTATATTGCTTCCATAAACCTTAAAACTTCTTTGGGATTATTGCTTACTCCTGCAATTGTTCCCTTTAAAATCTTTTGTTGCAATTGCTGAGTAAAGTACTTAATAACCGGGTCTTCAGGGGTAACGAAGCAGGCGAGCAAATTAACATTTCTGTACATATCTCTAATGTCGTTTATTTCTTCTTCAGGAATATCCGTATAGACAAGTTCATTTCTACCCCTGATTTGAAAGTTAGCCCTTTTTATCTCTTCTCTTTTCTCTTTTCCGTCATTGTATTTGATTTTAATTTCAACCGACGACGTGGTCTCGTTTAAAACTTTCAGGATTTTTTGTGGGAATTTGGGGTAGTATAAGGCCACCATTGTCTGCCCGGGAAGAAGTTCCGGGTAGCTTTGTGGGGTTGTCCAATCAATGTAGTCTGGCACTCTGTAAGATATTTGCAGGTTTTTTACTGAACCTTTTCCCTTGTTTTCAAAAATCAGTTTGGCTAAGTAGTACTTTCCGTCTTCAACATCGGGGTTTCCGTAAACCTTGTAGGCCATAGGCATAACACAGGATGCTGTTTTAATCTTGATGTTTAAATTTCCTTCAGGTTTCCCGATAAAAAAGGACAACACAATTAAGATTAGGCCTACAACTCCATAACCAATGCCGAGAAGCAATACCTTTTTTTTCATAGTTACCTCTTTTTCAAATTTATGTTTACCATTAATTAAATTATAAAAAAAATATCTCTTTCTTTCAATTATTAATTTCAGAAATAAAAATATTGATTTTTTTAAATATTACAGGGTTTTTGTTATAATGATTTTAAAAATTGTTTTTGCAATATGTTATTGTGTAATTTTTATTATCGCATATATATGTCTATTGTGTTTGTTAACAGTTTTTCAAGGTTTTTAAATGGAGGTGGGATGTTGAATTTTATTTTAAACCTATCTGTGAATTTAAAAATTATGTTAGGTGTTTCAGTTTTTTCAGGTTTGTTCATTTTGTTATTCTTGAGACATATTAGTTTAAAAATTAGATTGTTTATTATTTCGCTTTTTGGCGTTGCCTGGTATATTGTTTTTAGCCATAAATTTTCAATCAGTATAAATGTCTTAAGCTGGATTATATTGTTTTGCGAATTTGTTTTTTTATTTTTTCTATATAAAAGAAATTCTGCTAACCGTTTTTACTTTCAGATTATTACTTTTTTAGATTCTCAATTGTTATTTATAGAGCAGTTAATTAAACAGTTATCAGATGTTTTTGATTTTTATGTTAATCCTAAAATTATGTTGGGGAGTTTAGGGGATGAATTTGAAGAAGAAATGTTAAGTTCGATTATTTACAGCATAAATCAAATGGACGTGAAAGAGAATCCTTTTGTTTTTGATGTTGATACAATTTTGAAAAGTGTAAACATTATTATTAAAAAAACAAAATTAGAAGGTTTATCTTTAAGTGATTTTTTCAATATAAATGCGTTTGCTTTGCCGAGAAATAAAAAAGATGTTCCTATTATTGCATGTTCTATCTCTATTCTTTTTTTAAAAAGAGAAGTGATAACTTTTATTATTGCCCATGAATTTGCTCATCATTATTACGGTCATACGAAAGTCTCTTTTTGGGATAAGGTTTTTAATG
>JALWHA010000001.1:1405-5973 GCA_027038695.1 Acidobacteriota bacterium | reverse complement strand
AAACACACAACTTTTTCATATTTCTATTTCCATTAAATGGCTAAAAGGTTTATTTTACTTAACCTTTAGAAATGCACCAAAGATTTTATACTCACCGTTTTCAGGATAAAACTCAAAGTTAAAATATACCTTCAAAGGAGAAGTGGGATAGTAGCCAAGATACTTTATTATCCCTTGCTCTTCTTTCTCCCTGCTTGTTATTACAGGCTTCATATCTTTTATATCCTGCCAGTTTATCTTCACATTTTTAAAAGGCCTGAATGCAGATTGAGTTCTAACAAGCGAGACGGTGTTTTTAAAAGGTGTGGATGTTGAGTTATAAAAATCGTTGTAATCATCACTTAAAATAGCGTTTACAAGGCTTACCATTGCCGAATGAACCAATTGCTCTTCGTTTAAGTTTGCTCCCTGTGTTTGGCTACTTTGAGAGTTTTCATTTTGATTTGAGGGTTGCTGGTAATTTGCCCGATTGTTATCGGCGTTTTGCTCGGAAGAGCCCCAACCATTAGTATCAACTTCAGTTAAACCTGCTTTGGGAACAGTAATGTGGTCTATCTTCCACTCTCCGTTTTCTTTAATCAGGTTTATTTTAACCTTCATAAAAGAGCCGTCTTTAAATTCAACCTTGCCTTCAAGCATTCCAGTGCCGTCTGCAGTGACCGACCTGTTTGTAAATGAACATCCTGCAAAATTTTTAAACCTTTCATAAGGGAAAGCCTGTTTTACCTGTTCAACTGTTGTTGTTTTTTTAAAGTTTGCGGAAAGATACTTCCCCGCTTCCCGATAGTTATTGTTCTGAATAGCATAGAAAAAGTTCTCGGCTGTTAAGGTTATGGGAGAAGTAAAGTACATAACAGCCGCAATAAAACCCACAAAAAGTATAAAAAGAATAAAGATAATTTTAAAAAAAGTTTTCATCTTAACCCTCCTTATTCTGGCATTTTCTATATATATTTTTATCATTAAATATTAGATGTTGCAACTTAATAAAAAACAATTACAAACCTACTCTTTTATTGCTTTTTAACCCTAATTGTTGTTAAATAAAATTGTGGAAAAAATTACCAGGGAGTAAATTATGAAGGTTCTTGTAATTGGAAGCGGCGGAAGGGAACACGCTTTAACATGGAAGATTTCACAGTCGCCGCTGGTGGATAAGATATACTGTGCGCCTGGAAACGCAGGAATTGCTAAATTAGCGGAATGCGTGGATATTAAGCCAGATGATTTTGACAGTTTAATAGATTTCGCAAAGAAGAATAAAATTGATTTAACAGTGGTTGGGCCGGAGCAACCCCTTGTTGAGGGAATTGCCGACAGGTTTGAAGAAGAAGGCTTGCTTATTTACGGGCCTATAAAAGAAGGGGCTATTCTTGAAGGCTCAAAGATATTTGCCAAAAAGTTTATGGAAAAACACAATATACCAACAGCAAAGTATGTTGTGTTTGAAAACCCTGTTGAAGCAAGAAATTACATAGGCAGCGGGGAAATAACCTGTCCCACTGTTATAAAGGCAGACGGGCTGGCGGCAGGAAAAGGTGTTGTCATTTGCGAAAACATGGTTCAGGGAATGAACGCAATAACCGAGTTAATGGAAAACAAAAAGTTCGGCAAGGCAGGGGAAAAGATTGTCCTTGAAGAGTTTCTGGTTGGCTGGGAAGCGTCAATTCACATCATAACAGACGGAAACGATTACATCATACTCCCCTGCGCAAAAGACCATAAAAAGATTTACGATGGGGAAAAAGGCCCAAACACAGGGGGAATGGGGGCTGTTTCACCTTCTCCACAGATAGACGCAACAATGAAGGAAACAATTAAAACAAAGATAATTGAGCCTTTTATGGAAGGGTTAAAGAAAGAGGGAATAAACTTTAAAGGGACTGTTTTCTTCGGGCTAATGCTTACAAAAAAAGGCCCTTATGTTCTTGAGTTTAATGTAAGGTTTGGAGACCCTGAAACACAGGTTATACTCCCAAGAATAGAAAACGATATTGTCCCAATCCTGTACTCTGTCGCAAAGGGCAAACTTGAAGGGGATGTAAAGATGTCGGGCAATGTTGCAGTCAATGTTGTTGCTGTATCAAGGGGCTATCCCGGCAAATACGAAAAGGGGTTTGAAATTTCCCTTCCAGAGCCCACAAGTTCAAATGTCATTGTTTTCCATGCAGGAACAAGGTTCAATGAAGAGGGGAAACTTATAACAAATGGGGGAAGGGTTATCTCCGTTACCACACTTGCACCTGATATTGAATCGGCGAGAAAAGAGGCTTACGGGTTTTTAAAGCAGATAAAGTTTAAGGGAATGTTTTTCAGGAAAGACATAGCGGCACTATGAAAACCATAAAAGCGGAACTTATAGCCATAGGAAGCGAGTTGTTAGGGGCTTCCAAAATAGACACAAACTCACTGTTTATTACAAAGCACCTGAATAAGTTAGGCATTGAAGTAGCCTATAAAACCGTTGTGGGAGACGAGAGGTTAAGCCTTAAGAACGCATTTGAAACAGCATTAAACAGGGTGGACATTGTTATCTCAACAGGGGGATTGGGACCTACCGAAGATGATTTCACAAAAGATGTTGTGGCTGAATTGTGCGGGATAAGGCTTGTTTTAGACAATGACATACTTGAAAAACTTAAACAAAGGTTTGCAAAGAGAAATATAGATTTTCCCGAAAATTCAAAAAAAATGGCTTTAATCCCCGAAAACGCAATCCCAATTCCCAACGGGCCGGGTGCTGCGCCGGGAATTTTTATGGAATGCAATGGAAAAACAATTATCTTACTCCCCGGAGTTCCGAGGGAGATGAAGTATATGATTGAAAACTTTGTTATTGAAAAACTAAATGAAAAGTACAAACTGCCAAAGAGGTTTTCAATCTCAATGAACTTTGCCTCAATCCCTGAAGCAATTATTGACAACACACTAAAAGAGATAGACTTTGAAAAAGAAGGGATAACTTACGCAATTTTAGCCTCTTTGAGAAAGGTTCAGGTAATACTTTCAGGCTATCAAAGGGAGAAGGTTGAGGAGTTTTCAAAAAGGGTTATCTCAAGATTCCCAGAGGCATTCTTCGGATACGGAGACATATTCCTTGAAAACGCTGTGCTTGAACTGTTGATAAAGCAAAACAAAACAGTTGCCTTTGCCGAATCCTGCACAGGGGGGTGGCTTGGAAAACTAATCACAGACATTCCCGGCAGTTCAAAGGCATTTTTAGGTGGGGTTGTAAGTTATTCAAACGAGGCGAAAATAAAAATCCTGAATGTTCCAGAGGAAACCATTGAAAAATTCGGGGCAGTCTCACCGCAAACTGCTTTTTACATGACAAACAATGTAAGAAAACTCTTTAACTCTGACTTCGGTATAGGGATAACAGGGGTTGCCGGGCCTTCCCAATCTGAGAAAAAGCCGGCTGGCCTTGTTTTTATTGCCGCATGCTCAAAAGAAAGAACTGTTATAAAGAAGTACAACTTCAGGGGAGACAGGGAAATGGTAAGGCAGCAGTCAACCTCAAGGGCTTACGACTTATTGAGAAGGGAGTTTTTGAAATGACAAAAAGGCTTTTTCTTGCACTTGAACTACCTGAAAACATAAAGAATGAACTTGTTTTGCGACAGAATAACCTTGTTAAAAAATTGGGGGTAAAAGGGAAAACCCACAGAGAGGCACTCCACCTTACCCTGAAATTTATAGGCGACTTTGAAGAGGAAAAGATAGAGCAACTTGCAAAAGAGATTGAGGCTTTTACCTCAAAAGTCCATCCCTTCACATTAACCCTTGAAAAATTATCCTGCTTTCCCAACTGCTTTAAGCCGAGGATAGTTTTTGTATCCTCAATCCCCCTTCAGCCTGTAAAAGCAATAGCGGAGAGCCTTGATTCAATCTGTTCAAGGTTCGGGGTTGAGAGTGAAAAAAGGCAGTTTAAACCTCACATAACCATTTACAGGGTAAAAAAACAGGTAAAGATTGAAGAAAAAAAGGTAAATCCCTTGAAGTTTGAGGTAAACTCAATAACCCTTTTTGAGTCAATCCTGAAACCTGACAGGGCATACTATAAAATAGTCCGCAAATTTAACCTGACAGGGGAATAAACCTTTAATTTTCTATAAAAAACCTTGCTTCATTACAGGCTTGCACACAGTTTACCACCTTCAATTTAACAGCATTTTGTGATATTCTAATTTTAATCAAAATTGCGGGAGGGGTTATGAAAATTGCTGTAATTGGAGCAGGAAGTTGGGGAACTGCACTGGCTTTATACCTTGCAGACATAGGGCACAGGGTAAGGCTATGGGTTTACAGGGAAGAAGGTGCTGAAGAGATTATTGAAAAAAGAGAAAATGTCATCTATCTTCCCGGCTTTCCCTTTCCTGAAAACCTGACACCCTCATTTGACTTTGAGTTCTGCCTTGACCAAGCAGAGATTGTTTTAACCGTTGTTCCCACACAGGTTTATAGAAATGTTATCCCTCAATTTCTACCCTATGTTAAAAAAGACATGGTTTTTCTTTCCGCATCAAAGGGAATTGAAAACAACACATTAAAAAGGGTAAGTGAGATAC
>JALWHA010000001.1:0-1395 GCA_027038695.1 Acidobacteriota bacterium | reverse complement strand
GTGAGATACTGCACGAATTTTTAGACCCGAAAGGGGTAAAACATATAGGGGTAATTTCAGGGCCTTCATTTGCAAAAGAGGTTGCAAAAAAACATCCAACTGCGGTTACTGTGGCATTTCCGGCCGAAGACACCGCAAAAGAGGTTCAACACGCCTTTGCTTCAGAGTACTTCAGGCTTTACAGAAACACCGATGTTGCTGGGATTGAGGTTTGCGGCGCTTTGAAAAATGTAATAGCGCTTGCATCAGGCATGGTTGAAGGATTAGGATACGGGGCAAATACAAGGGCTGCACTAATTACAAGGGGGCTTGTTGAGATAACAAGGATTGGTCTTGTATTAGGCGGAGAGCCTGAAACCTTCCCGGGATTAGCGGGAATGGGGGATTTGGTTTTAACCTGCACATCAACCCTTTCAAGAAACTTTTCAGTGGGAAGGGAATTAGGCAGAGGAAAGACAATTGAAGAGATTATGTCTAAAATGAGAATGGTTGCGGAAGGGGTAAAAACAGCCATTTCAGTAAAACAACTTGTTGAAAAAACAGGGGTTGAAATGCCTATATCCGAAAAGGTTTACGAGATAATTTACGATAAAAAAGACCCTAAATTAGGGGTTAAGGAACTTATGACAAGGAGTTTGAAATCGGAAAAAGAGATTTTCTGATAATTACGGCACTTGAGAAAGAGAAAAGGGTAATTCTATCCCATTCTTATATTAGAAATTTAGAAAAAAAGGGAAAACTTGAAATTGTATCAACGGGAATGGGGGAAAATTGCGTAAAAAAAGCAACTGAAATCAACTTTTCAAATTATAGATTTATAATCAACTCTGGGGTGTGCGGAAGCGTAAACCCTGAATTTAAACTATTTGATGTGGTTATCCCAGAGAGCGTATCCATTGAACAACAAGAAGAAAGCATAAAAATACACACCGAACAACTTGAAAAAGCGGGAATTAAGTTAAAGGGAAACCTTAAAACACTGTTAAAGCCTGTATTTTCAAGGGAAGAAAAAGAAAAACTTTTTAAGCAAAAAACAGATTTAATTGATATGGAATGCTACCACTTATTAAAAATTTACGAAAAAATCATTCCCTTAAAGGCAGTTACCGACACATTAACCACGGAAAACTCAAAAAAATCACACTTTACACACATTTCTGAAGGGCTTGAAAAACTAAAAAAAGCAACCGCATTGCTTTTAAAATCATTGCTTTAACACATTGACTTTTTTTCAGCCTTTTTTTTATTATTTGTTCTAAATTAACAATATTTCCTTAAGAAAAACCTTTATCAAACACCTTATTTTCACGCAAAACCCCAATATTATTTATCTTTTCAAAAAATCTAAAAAATTTTTTGAAAAATACTTGACAATGACATTATCAATGTTTATAT